>JAZUKU010000214.1:0-28431 GCA_045643485.1 Treponema sp.
CTTCTTGACTGAATGCGCCGTCCCTGGTGGAAAGTAATTGCGCAGAATGAACATGCTCCAAAACAGCCCCTGCAGCTTACCAGAGAAAATTTTACTTCAGCAAGTGCGGGTATTCCTGTCTTACCGTTGGAAGCCGGGGTGTCGTACATTGGATGCCACTTTCTTGTATACGGCAGTTCCATTACTTTATCAAATTCTTCTGTAGTAAGAGGAAGTGCCGGTGGGTTCTGAACGATGAATCTTTGCTCCGACTGTTCAATCAATATGTGTGCGTTTAGTGCGTCTGTATTCTGTTCCTGAATGAGGTATGAGCGTGCAAACATTTCTTTTGCTTCTGCTGAATTTGCGCTGATTTGTGCAAACGATGGCAGGCGTAATGCAAGCTCCTGCGGTACACGCAATGCATCTGTCGAACTGCTGCTGTTACGCGAACTGCTGTCATCAAAACAGAATACGTGTGGAGGAAGTTCGTCTTCTTTGCCTGTAAACCACACAGTTCCTCGTACATTTCGTATCTGACGGACAGGAACACCCTGTTTAAGAAGAGAGGCAACTTCAAGAAGTGAATGTTCACCCATTCCGTACATAAGGAGATCGGCCTTACTGTCCAAAAGAATTGAACGCTTAACGGTATTTGACCAGTAATCGTAATGAGCTGTTCTGCGGAGGGAAGCTTCAATTCCGCCAACGATTACAGGAACGCCTTTGTAAGCTTCACGAATCTTTTGACAGTAAATAAGCGTTGCCCTGTCAGGACGATGCCCCGCAACACCACCGTGAGCATAAGCATCTTCTGAACGAGGTTTATTATTTGCAGTATAGTTTGAAACCATGCTGTCCATTGCACCTGCACTTACCAGAAAAGCAAGACGCGGTTTTCCAAGAACCTTGAAACTTTCTGCCGAATGAAAATCAGGCTGAGCAATAATACCTGCCGTATAACCGTTAGCTTCAAGAAGACGGCACAGCAATGCTGCAGCAAACGAAGGATGGTCAACGTAACCGTCGCCACTTACGAAAACAAAATCCAGTTCACTAATATTGCGTTCTTCTAAATCTTTTTTTGAGACAGGTAAAAATTCATTCATTGTAGTTATTACGATACTTTAAAAAGCAAAACTCTGCAATGTAGAAATAAGCTTTGGAATATTAACAGGTTTAGCAAGATGAGCATTCATTCCGGCATCGATAGCCTTTTTCTTATCTTCATCGAAAGCATTTGCAGTCATAGCGATAATTGGAACTTCAGCCTGCTGCTTGTTTTCGAATGCACGTATTTCCCTTGAAGCGGAATAACCATCCTTGTAAGGCATCTGAATATCCATAAGGATAAAGTCGTAATAGCCAGGAACAGATGTCCTTACTTTTTCAACAGCAACAGAACCGTCTTCTGCTTCTTCAACAATCAAGCCTTCTTCCGTAAGTAAATCGACAGCAATTTCCCTGTTAAGTTCATTGTCTTCTACAACAAGAACACGTTTTCCCTTAAGTGAAATTTCTTTTGTTGCAACAGGAAGCCTATCTTCTATTTCAAGAACATTCCATATCCTGAAGTTAAATGTAATTATTACAGTAGTACCCTTACCGCTTTCACTCTTGATTTCGATTTTACCTTTCATCAAATCAACAAGTTTCTTGGTAATAGCCATACCAAGACCAGTTCCTTCAATACCGCTTGAAGTTGTAGTCTGCTCGCGTGAGAAGGAATCGAATATACGGCTTACAAATTCCTTGCTCATACCAATTCCGGAATCTTCAACAATAAACTTTAACCGTATGAAATTCTTTGCAGTACCTTCAAGTTCTTCAAGCTTATAGTTTACATATCCGTTTGGCTTTGTATATTTAACCGCATTACTTAAAATATTAAGCAGCACCTGATTAATATGCAGCTTGTCTGCCCATATATTTTCCTGAGTAAGGTTAATGATTTCATTTGTAAATATGACACCCTTCTTTTCTGCCATCTGCTGAATGATGTCACACATTTCCTGATTTGCACGCTTTATGTTTACAGGACTTTCATCAATATCAATATGACCGCTTTCAATTTTTGCCATATCAAGAACATTATTTATAAGTTCAAGAAGATGATTACCGGAAGACTCAACCTTATTAATGCTTTCCAGAACTTTTTCTTTATCATTGATATTTCTCTTGGCAATTTCAGTAAAGCCCATGATTGCATTCATTGGAGTACGGATATCATGTCTCATGTTGTACAGGAAGTTTGACTTAGACATATTTGCTTCTTCAAGTTCTTTCTGAGTTTCTTTTTCCTGACGCAACTGCGAATCAATATTCTGGAAACCAATAATTATTCCGTCAGAATTTGATTTATCCTTAACAAACTTTACAAGGTAGTAATATATTTTATCTTCATACAAAACATCAAAATTAAATGAATACGGTTTACTTGCCAGGATCGGAAGTACATAACTTCTTGAAGCATAAGTTCTGAACCTTGTAAATTCAGAAGGACTCATAAGCTGCTTGAGAGAATTGTCAAATTCCTTTGGGAGAATGTATTCACCTTTATGCGTTGTCAGAATTGAATTGAACAGTCCTGTATTGCGGTAACATTTAATTGTATTCTGCGAAGACGAAACGTAGCAAACAAAGTCAAAATCTTCACCAAGGGCAGCAATGATTGCTTCCTGCTCATTTCGTATGCGAGCAACTTCACTCTGATAGCTAAGGTAAACAAGAATAATCGAAATCGTTATACCTACACTGAGAATAGGAATGTTGTAAGTAAAGAGAAGAGGAACCGAAAGAATCAAAGGAGGAAAAACAAGTTCTGCAAGAACAAGACCACGCTGTTTTTCCATACGGTCCACAGCACGTTTTGAATAAATGATTGCCCTCAGGAAAGAGATGGACATAAATACATACGGTCCAAGAACTTCCATAAACCAAAGGCGGCTCTTCTGATAATAACCAATCTCATCAACGTAGAAAATAACATGTGTCAAAGGATCTGTTAATACAATCAATACATGTATCATGAAAAGAACAAAATAAAGGGTACGGCGCACATGATATCTTTTCTCTATAGGAAGTTCATCTTCAATGTAAAACAGCCAGAATAAGGAAACTGAAGAAAGGGAAAGGAAATAAAGGATATTGATTATGTAGTAATTTGAAATGCTTAGTGAACCTTCAAAATAATTTACAAGACTGTCAAAAATAAAAGTCAGAACAGCAAACAGATTAACTAAAAGTGCATTTTTCTGTTTGGAAAAACTGTTGTCCTTGTAAATTCTATAAGAGAGTAGAATAACAATAATGGATGAAAATAAATTAACTTCTGAATAAAGAATCTTATCTAATAAAACCATGAAACTCTTCCCTTACTATATTTTACACTCATTTACATAAGATGACAAATTTTTTTCAAATTTTTACTTTTACAGATACTGGGGGTATAATATAAGTAATCGCAAAAAAACTTACTTTTTTTGTATATTTCTGCCGATAATTTAGTGAAGTAATATACAAAAATCTGGAGGAAGCATGAAAAAAATTATTACTGTAACACTGGCAGTTTTTCTTGCATTAACTGCATTTGCCGCTGATTCTGAATCAATTAAACCTGTAGGAAACGTTTCTTCTTACACACAGTCAGAATTCAATATTTCAACTAAGTTCGGTGATTATTACCGTACTGCAAGTTCAAAATTCCTGCACATTCTTAACCCAAAGACAGGACTTGAAGTTGAAGTTGACGAATATACATCAAAGGATGTGCTCTTAAGCAAAATTGCTTATGATTATGACGAAAACCTTAATTTGATTTCAACAAAGCTCTTTAATGAAAACGAAGAACTTGTATTAAAGACAGAAATTACTTATACAGAAGACGGTAAGAAAAAAGACGAATCAGATTATGATGAAGTTGGAAACCTTACTGCAAGAACAATCTATAAGTATGAAGACGGAAAAATCGACAAATCTTATTATTCAGCACAGGGTAAGCTTCTTGAAAAAAGCATCACAAAAGAAGAAAACGGCAAAGTTGTTGAAGTAGCTTCTTATGCAGATGACGGAAGCCTTACAGAACGCGAAGTTTACACTTATACAGAAGACGGTAAGATTCTTGCAATCGAAAATTACAACTACAACAATGAATATGCAGGAAAACAGGCATGGCGCTATAACGACAAGGGACAGATTCTTGAACAGCAGTACTACAATGCATCAAATGTTCTTACAGGACGCGACGTTTATATTTATAAAAATGATGTAAACGGCAACCCTACACGTATTTCACGCTATAATGTTGCAGAAAAGTTCGGTTCAACAGTGAATGAACTTTATTTTGTAACTGATTATTCATACAAATACTAAAAAACATATTTTTTCAGTCATAAACTCTCTGGTTTCAGGAAAATATCTTAAAACCGGAGAGTTTTTTATTTTAAACTGAAAAATGCCTCTGTTTTACATTTTCTTCTATATAGAGCGTCAATAATTGACTTTATTTGATTTAGCAAATATCATTTAAAAAAGAGGTGTTTTTTTATGAAATCAATTGGCATCAAACAGGCAGACGGAACATTTTACAAAATACTTGAAGAAGGAACAGCCGGAACAAATCAGCTTGTTCTTACAACCGTCCAGGACAATCAGACTACTGTTCAGATAGACTTATACCGTTCTGAAACAGAATCAATGTCAGATGCAGAATATGTAGATACCCTCCAGATAAAAAATCTTGAGCCACATCCTAACGGTGAACCAGACTTACAGCTTAATGTAAGCATTGACGAAAATGGTGAACTGCATGCAGAAGTAGATGACCCGGAAACAGGTAAATCAAGCCAGATTCAGGTTTCACTTATAACACTTTCACCAGAGGAAAGAGATTCAGGCATAAAGGCAGATGCAGTAATTGAGGAGCCTCTAAACCTTGATTCAATTTCTTCCGATAATGAAGCAGAGGTAAATGACATGATTGGACCATCTCCAAACGAAGAAGAATTTTCTTTTGACAACATCGAAGCCACAACTCCTGCTCCTGAAGAAGCAATTTCTGTTTCAGAAGAAGCATCTTCGGAACCAGAAATAGATTTGGCTGATTTTGATACAATTCCACTTCCAGAAGAACCAATCATTGAAGAAACAGCCATAGAAGAACCTGTTATTGAAGAATCAATTATCGAAGAACCGGTTATCGAAGAACAGCCTGCAGACGAAACAGCAGAAATCTTTAATGCACAGGATCTTGATGAACCGCCTGCAGATATTGATATTCCAGTTGACCTCAACATTCCGGAAGAAATACCTGAAGAAACAAATGTAATTGAAGAAAGCACTTCTGACATTTTTGATTCAGAAGAAAGCATTCCTGAAGAAAGCGTTGAAGAACCAGCTGAAGAAAACACATTTGAAGAAAGCTCTTCCATTTTTGACTTACCAGACTTCCCTATTGAAGAAACACCGCAGGAAGAAACTTCTGCAGATGATATATTTGATGCTCCTGTTCCAGAAACATCTGATTCCAATGACTTTGACTTACCGGATGACTTTGATACACCTCCAGTAAGTGATCCTGTTCCTGTTTCTGACGATGATGATATTTTTGCAGATACACCACAGTCAGACGGACTTGATTTTGACGACCTTTACGATAAAGAAACTATAAAGGGAACTCCTTCTTACGATTACGAAGAAGACACAAAGAGAAAGATAAAGACTCCTGTTATTATCTGCATCATTTGTGCAGCAATCTGTATCATTGCAGCTTTACTGTTCCTTTTTGTAATACCTTGTAAAATCAACTGCCGCAACTTAAAGGCAGATGAAAAACAGGAAAAAACAGCTGTTGAAGAACCGGCACTTATCATTGAACCAGAAGAAGTTCCTGAACCACCGGCACCAGTTGAAGCAAAGGAAAATGAAATTGTAGTAGCAGTAGCACCACAAGCTGTAGTACCAGAAACACCTGCACCTAAGAAAGAAAAACCGGCAGACATCCGCTATAAGATTAAGTGGGGTGATACACTGTGGGATATAGCAGATGCTTATTACAAAAACCCATGGCGCTACAAGATGCTCGCAAGATACAACGGAATCCGTAACCCTAACCTTATTATTTCCGGCACTTATATCTACATTCCTGCCGAGTAATAATAACTCGTGTGCAGCAAATGAAATTCTTACGTACGCTCAAAATACTCTGCTTCTCGTGTATTCTGTTTGCTGCACAAAGCTGCAGTGCAAGTGACCAGTCTCTCTTTGAACAATACGGTAATGACGCAGATTATTTTCTGGCATTAAAAGAACTTCCCCAGGATACAGAAAAAGCAGAATCTCTCTTCAAGAAAAGCATAAAGAAAGCTTCTCCTGTAATTGCAAGAAAATCATTTGAACAGTATATGATTCTTGGTTCCAGACAGGACAGAATCAGACGTCATACAGACTATTACAATCAGTACAAAGATGAAAAAGCACTCATTTGTTTATGCAATGAACTTTTAAAGGATGATGAAGCCGGTAAGGTACTTCAGTATACGGATTCGCAGGACATTACACTGTGCAGCAACGAGCTTGCAGTTATACGTCTTAAGGCTCTCGAACAGAAAAATGACATACGGTTTGAAAAAGCATTCGCATCGTGGTGTCTTGAAAGGCCGTTTACTGCTGAACAATATAAATATTACTGTTCACTGGAATCTACAATAAATGAAATTACCTTCAGGGCAGCAGTTTATTCACAGGACTACGCAAAAGCCGCTGCAGTAGTACGTGAAATACTTTCTGAAGATTCTAACTTTACGATTACAAGATATTTAATGAGCGACATTGGAAAGGCTCTTCTATGGGGTTCAGACAAATATTCACAGAATGCATGGTATCTTCATTCAAAGGCAGCTGTTCTTCCCGATGAACTGAAGTTTCATGCTTATTTTTATGCAGGAAGACTTTTTGACAAAGCCGGTAACAACCACGACCTTGCCACAAGCAGTTTCATTAAGTCAATGGAATACAGTTCAGGCGATGAAGAATACGATAACGCATTATGGTATTTACTGAACTGCAAGTTAAAGAATTCCACACAGGAAGCAGTTGCTGCAGTAGAAGCTTACAAAGACAAATGGCACTCACCTTCTTACTTCGATGATTTTTTTGACACATTAAGCGTACGTCTTTTTGAAGAACATTACTGGCATACATTCTATTCCTTTGCAAAAGAACTTGAAGGATGTGCAAGTGATGAAGTTATGGCAAAATACAGTTACATTTCGGCACGTCTTATCGAAGAAAAATTCCTTAAGCTGGAAGAATTGTCTACACGTGCTGAAAAAGACATTCTTCTGACAAGACTTTACCAGAGGGCACTCCGCAGTGGTTCTGATTTATACTACAGGACAGTCGCAGCCGCAAAGCTTAACCTTTCTTTCAAGGGATATACAAATTACTTTTACTCACCGGAAAAAGCTTCATGTATTCCGGACAGAAATGCAGAAACACTTCTTGAAGGATACGCAGATTTTGGCTTTGCAGAAAAGATTTATCCTGAATGGAACGGCTTCAGCAATTCCATAGGACTGGGATGCAGCAGAAAAATTGCATCGTTCCTTAAAGAATGCGGTTCTGAAGAAAATGAATACTATACTCAAAGCTGCAGGATTGCTTCTAAAAAAATAACGTCAATTGAAGCAGTACCTGACAGGCAGACAATTGAACTTATGTTCCCGCGGGATTTTGCAGAAACCTTAAGCGAAAGCTGCACAAGGTTTGAACTTCCTGAATACCTTATGTACGCACTCATAAGAAGCGAAAGTTTCTTTAACCCTATAGTAAAAAGCAATAAGTCAGCAATGGGTTTAACACAGCTTATGGGCCCAACAGCAGATGACATTGCAAGAAAACTTAAAGTTGCTGAATATGATTTGGCAGATGCTTCAACAAACATTTTATTTGGTTCGTTCTATCTTGAAGAAATGAGACGAAGAAATGATTACTCAAACATCCTTGCACTTTTCTCATACAATGCAGGCATTTCAAGAGTACGTTCCTGGGTAAAAAGTGCTGATTTAGAATTTGGAACAAAAGGACTTGCAAAAGACTTATTCCTTGAAGTCCTTCCGTATACTGAAACACGCGAATATGGACGCAAGCTTGTTTCTGCTGCTGCAATTTACGGCTGCCTGTATTATGACAAAACTATCAGTGAAGTTGTAGAAGAAATACTTAACTGAACCGTCAGATACGCTCGTAAGTTGTTACAAGGAAATAGCTTCCGTCTTCCTGCTTAATTCCGTTAATTGTTATCCTTATATTACTGTAGTTACCGTTTTTTTCGAGACCGCGGTAATCGTATGTAAACGGTTTGGTAAATCCGCCTGCAAAAGATTTTATTGCAGAAGCAATGAAACCAGGCCTGTCTTTTGGATGAATTACTCCCAAAGCATCCTTTTCTGTCCAGGCTTCTACATCTTCTTTTGAATATCCGGAAGAATCAATGAACTGCTGGTTGCATTTAATGATTCTTATTTTTATTGTTTCAGAAACATTAAGCCAGTCAAGATTCAGTTTCATAAGGCACAATGCGATGTGGGTGTTTTCAACCATAAGTTCCATCTGTTTATTTGAAACTTCAAGCTTTTTCTCTTTCTTGATTTCTGCAGTAACGTCTTCAAGAAGAACATAAAGAATATGCTTGCTTCCCTGCCTGCTTATTTCAGTTGTATGAGATTTTACCCACAAAGGATATTTTGTCTTAAAGTTTTTATGTTCCGTAAGGCAAATAATTTCTTCTGCCTTGGAAATTGCATCAATTATGGCAAGTGCATATTTTTTACCATCAGGTTTCCTAAGGTATTTTTTAAGTGTTTTATTTGCAGAAGAAAGCTTGCTTTCATTAAGGCCGAACATCTTGTAGCATTTTTCGTTACAGCGGATAACAACAGTATTATCCTTGATGTAATCGTATTCAAGAATAGCAGATGCTCCTGTAAACTCTTCAAACATCAGACTCTCTGCAGAAGACGGATCATAGAACCTGCTTACATCGATGCGTCCCTTTGTTTCAATTCTTGATACAAATGATTTTCCGACGCCTTTCTTTAACAGTTCGACAAATTCTTCTTCGCAAACAGGAGATGAATAAAGGAAGCCCTGTATGATATTTGCACCTATTCCCCTCAGGAATACAGCCTGTTCTTCTGTTTCAACACCTTCAGCAACAGTTACATATTCAAGGTTCTGTGCCATGCGTGTAACATTGCTTATGATTGAACCGCCTTTATCCATATTTGTTCCGTTGCGGATAAAGCCCATGTCCAGCTTAAGGATGTCTATAGGAATATCCTTTAACGTATTCAAAGAAGAGTAACCGCTGCCAAAATCATCCATTGCAATACGGTAACCCATATTCCTGATTTTATTGATTCTTTCAATTACCTTTTCCTGATCTGAAGCAAAGGCACTTTCAGTAATTTCAAAATGAATAAGTTCAGGAGGAACATTGAATTCGTTTTCAAGATTTTTAATTACATAAATAATTGCATCTGAAGTAAGGTTGATTCTTGAAACATTTATTGATATAGGAACCATTTTGATTCCTTCATCAAGCCACTTTCTTACAGACATAAATACCATTCGCCAGATAGCTTTATCGAGCGAACGAATAAATCCATTCTTTTCAGCAAGAGGAATGAATACGCTTGGACTTATTAAATTTCCGTCAGTCTGAATCCATCTGCAAAGAGATTCTGCTCCAACAAGTTCACCTGTCATTGAATCATACTGAGGCTGGTACCATACTTTAAATTCATTGTTATCAAGAGCCGGCTGCATTAATGAAGTAAGGCGCGATTCCATAATCATTATTTCTTTATATTCACGGGTAAAAAGATTATACGTATTCTGTGAATATGAAGATGCCTTATCCATACTTAATGTTGCACAGTTAAGAGCTTCGTTAAGTTCTTCACTTGAATCCCTAAGGATGTAAAGACCAAACCTCATTGTTAAAGGAACTTTTATCTGAAGGACAGAAGTATCAAAGAATTTGAAATCGTAAAGCAAATGAACTACATCTGCATTGTATTCAAAGAAAATTGCAAAGTTACCGCCATCAAGTCTTGCAATCAGGGAACCTTTAGGCATAATTTTCTTAAGCTGTTCTGCAACAGTTTTAAGAACCTTGTTACCAAAATTAAAGCCGTAAAGATCGTTAATTACCCTGAAGCGGTTAATGTCACCGGAACACATTACATACTGAAGCCTTGGGTTTTTCTTGACCATTAAATTTGCTTCCTTCAGGAAAGCATTTCTGTTCAGCAAACCAGTTTCTTCATCCATGTAATAATTCTTTTCCATTACATCGTTCATATAATGGATACAGTTTTCTTTTTTATTGTAACCGTAAGCTATTGCAGTTGCCATTTCACGGCATGAACGGTAACCGCACGAATTACAGTTCATGTTACGCTTTTCTTCCGTAGTCTTGAGCATTGAATTAAAGATGTCATCATAAGTACTTTCCGGAATATTAAACGGCTGGCGGTAACGGCTTACAAAATTCCTGCTGAAATCTTCTGCGTTAAGATCCTTGAATCTTTCGCAGAGAAGCTGCCATCGTTCTTCAGCAGACATAATTTTTGTTTCGAATTTAGCCTTTTCAAATTTCTTGAAGTAAGCAGAATATATTTTGCTCTGCTCAACATCTTTTTCTGTTCCAGGACCTTCAAGGCATCCGTTCTTACAGGCAAGCACATCTGCAAGGAATGGCTGAACTGCAGTGCCGTCTTCTTTAAGAGACATATTCAGGAACTGATACAGAGAAGGCTCAAGTCCGCGGAAGTCCATCATGAATTCATTTCTTGGGAAGAAGTTCATGATGTATGTTTTAAATTCACCGATTGCAGGAACAAGATCACCTGTAGAACAATTCTTTAAATCACTTTCTGCAGAATATGAAGAAATATCATTCTTAAGAATTTCCGGAACAAGATGCTCAAACGTACAGTTGTAACGAACAATGCCAAAAGTATTGTCTGACTGAATCTCGTCTTTCTTTGAAATACACGGACCAAGGAAAACAAAGTTATTGTTGTCACCAAGATATTTTCTTGCATAAATTGCAGTACACATCATTGGTGTCTGTACAGGAATTATTTTTGAAAGAAGCTGAGGCTGATACATTTCAACTGCGTTAATGAAAGCAGGACATGTATGAGTAATAAATGCCTTGTCCTTTGCAGGAACATTTTCGTTATCCTTAAGATACTTTACGTGAGCCCATCCGGAAATTTCTGAACCGAATGCAACATCGTATATTTTTTCTATACCGTTTGCCTTCAGGTAACCAAGAATCTGGTCTGCCTGCTGCGGATAAAGAATGTAGAATGAAGGAGCAACAAGAAGCGAATATTTTTCTCCGTCAGCAATGCTCTTAAGAAAATCAGCAGTATCATCTTTATACTCACGTGCACCATGAATACAAAGGGCAATACACTTACCGCAGTGATTGCATTTTGCAGAATCTATTTTAATCTTAGCAACACCGTCTTTAATGACAGATACGTTGGCTCCAAGAATTGAACACTGAGCAATACATTTATTACAGCCAATACATTTATCTGTTGTGTACAAAAGCCCGTCATTCAACTGTGACATAAAAACCTCTCTAGCTACGGCTGCCCCTTACCCAAATTCTTTCAGCCACCAAATATTAAGTATACCTTAAAATGTTCCAACAGGCAAATACTCTTAAAAAAGTAAAAAATTCTATTCCCTAAAAACAAAAAAATGAGTATCTTGATACTATCCATTTATTATATTTGAGGTACCAAAAATGGCAGATGAAGCACTTATCGCTAAAATAAAGGAAGCACTTGATGCATTCCGCCCGCAGTTACAGGCTGACGGAGGTGACATGGAATTTGTTTCCCTGGATGAAGAAAATAAAGTTCATCTTAAACTTACAGGTGCTTGCGGCGGCTGTCCAATGGCCACAATGACAATCAAAATGGGAATCGAACGTTTCTTAAAGGAAACATGTCCTGAAATTACAGAAGTCATTCAGGAATTCTAATTTATTATTACTGATTTTTTACAGGAGTTAACATGACTGCAGAAAAAGGCAAAGTTGTATTGATTGATTATACACTTAAAGATGATGACGGCGTTGTAATTGATACATCAGTTGGTTCAGAACCATTAAAATATCTTCAGGGAATGGGATATCTTCTTCCTAAACTTGAAGAAGCAATTGAAGGCAAAGGTGCAAACGATTCATTCTCACTCGTACTCGAACCAAAAGACGGCTACGGTGAATATGATGAATCAAAAGTAATTGATGTACCACGCACAGATTTTGACCCTGACTTACAGATTGAACCTGGAATGCAGTTTCAGGCAATGGGTCCTATGGGTCCGGAAATCGTAACAGTAATGGAAGTTGGCAAAGATACAGTAAAGATTAACGGCAACCATGAACTTGCAGGAAAGACACTTCACTTTGACATAAAGATTGTTGCAGTACGTGATCCTTTACCGGATGAATTTTCTCCTAAGGGAGGATGCGGCGGCGGTTGCGGAGGATGCAGCGGCTGTGGCTCAAGTGACGGCGAAAGCTGCGGTGACGGCGGCTGTGGCGGCTGCTGTAACTGATTAAGCTGACTGTAAGCTGTTCTGCTGACCGTCAGAAGGCGGCGGCTAGCGAACTAACAATACGCTTAAGGTTAACATCCCTTGGCGCATCAATCATCTTAACGGTAACATCCGCAAGTTGATTATAGATAGCACAGCGTTCAACATAAAAGCTGTGGAAAATATCCCTGACTTCATCCTTGGAGCGGGGATTTTTTTTTGCTATGTAAGCAGGAAGATTTGAAACAGTTCCGTCTTCTGCAAACCTTGCTTCGCGCATGATTCTTTGAGCTGCAATTTCTTCATCTGATTCCAGAAAAATAAATATTCCGTTCTTGTGCAAAAGTTCAAGTGCTTTTGTGTTATTACAAATACCGCCGCCTGTTGCTATTACGGCTGCAATTCCATTCTTTGCATATTTCTTTAACGGCTGAATCTGCTGCACTACGCTAAGACACGCATTTGCTTCTGCTTCGTAAAAACCGTCAGCACCTCTTTCCAGATAAAGCTGCCTTGCGCCAATGCCTTCCCTGTTTTTTAGAACATCATCTGTGTCAAAGAAAGGCACATTGTACTTTCGTGCAAGTAATTTTCCCTGAGTTGATTTTCCGCAGTGTTTGATTCCCATTAAAACCAATGCAAATTTTTCTTCAGCCATATGTTATCCTTACTGGCGGTACAGCAGAAAAATTGCCGGTATCTTATTTATTTCCGGTACGGGAAGTTTTTTCCAGTCAGCAACGGAATGTGTGTGAATGAATTCTTCTTTTGTCGTAATGCCTGCTGCTATGCAAAGAAGAGTGTCCGGTCTGCACGAAGACAAAATTGTCTGGAACATCTGTATGTTACGGTAAGGCGCTTCAATAAAAAGCTGCGTCTGATTTTCTTTCTGAGCACGTGATTCAAGCTGCTTGAGTTTAGAAGCACGCTCTGCAGGTTTTACAGGAAGGTATCCGTTAAAGGCAAAGCTTTGTCCGTTAAAACCGCTTGCCATAACAGCCATAATCATTGAAGAAGGTCCAACCAACGGAATTACCTTAAGGTTTTCCTTCTGCGCAATTTCAACAACAGCAGCACCAGGGTCAGCGACAGCAGGACAACCAGCTTCGGAAATAACACCCATTGCATTGCCTTTCTTTAACGGGTCAAGGTAATGGCTTATTGTTTTTAAATCAGTATGTTCATTCAGTTCGTAAAAAACAAAATCGTCTGTCATGATGTCGCTTTTTATCTGCGAAAGAAAACGCTTTGCAGAACGAATGTTTTCTACAATAAAATATTTGAGGCTAAGAACTATTTCCTTGTTGTATTCCGGAATTACTTTTTCTAACGGAGTATCACCAAGCGTAACCGGAATTAAATACAGTGCTGTTTTCATTTGAATTTAAATGTAATGTAAAAGCATAAATCATACAAGACAAAAAAAAGCCGGCGCTTAACAGACAAATCAAATGCCTTAAGCAGCCGGCCTTTTTTTAACAGATAATGTTATCTGTCAGCAGAAATTATTCATCTTCAGTAATTGTAAGGTTATCAATTACGAATTTCTTCATGTTGTGAGCACCAATTCTTAAAGAAACTTTTCCGTTTCTAAAGATGTCTCCAACCTTACCCTTAAAGTGAACAACGCTTCCATCTGCCGGAACGATTACACGTGTCCAGCCGTATTTATTGAATTCATCAAAGTAACCTTCAGCACAAACATAGCCGCCGTCTCCAGGAGCTTCAAGTGCCTTTACGTCAAATTCAACTGTATATTCACGCCAGCCAACAAAGCCGATTTTTTCAGGATCAGAAAGTGAAACTGTTACGTCAATGCCGTCCCTTTCGTAATCTGTGTTAACAAGCATTGAACCTTTTGCAATTGCATCCTTGCCTTTAGCAGCAGTAATTGTAATCTGAGAAGGACCGTCTGCTGTATAAACAGGGAATGCTTCTATACTCTTTGGCTTATCAAATGTTTCGTTGATTGGTTTGAACGGAAGCTTTTCGAGTTTGCCAAGAGGCTTGTTTGCATCCTGAAGAAGTGCTGTTGCTTTTGGTGTCCACTTTTCGATTGCAGCTGCAGGTGCGTTTCCACCCCATACAATTTCACCAAGGAACATATCAAGCATTGTGTCGATTGGGTTAGCTGTTTTTGCAGGGAACCAAGGATTCTGGCTTGTAATTTTTGTAAGTTCGTTGATTTCAGGAGGGTTCTTCTTAAGAAGTGCTTCATCATACTTGTGCCATTCATCAAGACAAAGTTCGATGTACTTAGCAGCGTATGTCGGGCTCTGAGAACCGTTTCCAATACCGTAACCGTCTGTTTCAAAAATGTATTTGTTCGGATCACCGTGTGGTCCTACAGGAAGCGGTACGTAGCAGATTTCATCATCAGTCTTAGAAACAATGTTTACAGGATAATATTCTCTTTCCATATACATTGCGAGTGTTCTGTTCTGAATACCTTCCTGACAGATGCTGTTGTCCTGCTGATACCATCCTGCTGTCTTTGCTTTTTCAAGGAATGTAAGAGCTTCTACAACACGAGGATCGTTAAAGTTGAGCTTACCGTTTCCGTGTTCATCAATTTCTGTAAATGTTACGCCGTTCATGTAAGCAAATACGCGTGTGAACCAGTTTCCTAAACCCCAGCGGTCAATTTCACCGTTACCGCTTGTATCTTTTGTAAGCTTGCGTGCGAGAGATTCAAGGTGATCCCAGTCCCACTTGCCTGCCTTCCAGAGTGCATAAGGCTGATCTTCTTCCTTAATGCCTTCTTCTTCCATAAGGCTCTTGTTGTAAATAACAATCCAGTAGTGGTTTGAAGTTTCGTTTGATGCAAGGTAATAATGTCCGTCAAACTTAAAACAGTTTTCTTCACCGTATTTGTTGATGTTTGGAGCTTTTAAATCTACTAAATCTTCGAGAGGCTGAAGATAACCCTTTGTGTAGCACTGAGGGAATCTCTGGTCTCCGGCAAAAATAACGTCAATTGGAGTTCCGGCTGCCATGTTTGAAAGAACTTTTGTCTGCCATGTGCCCCAGTCACCAAGAATGAATGTTACCTTACCACCTGTTTCTTTCTTGTAACGTTCAGCTGCCATTACCATAACGTCTTTCTTGTTACGTGGATTTACAGCCGGTCTGAAAACAGTAATGTTTGGGCTTTCTTTTGCAAAAGCACCAGATAACAAAGTACATGCTGCCAGAACTACAGCAGCAAACTTTTTAGAAATTTTCATTTTTTCCTCCATAATATAATTCCATGAAAATCACCTACCAGATTGACTTAAAAACCCATTAATAAAGCAACCGGTATCCTATGAAGTATATCACAGCTTTTACGAAAAAGGCTAATTTTTTAACTTAAAAAACTTTTTTTTAGTTAATTTTTTTGATTTTTTTTCAGAATCCGATGTCCTTAAAGCGCAACTTTCTTTCTTTATATTTACCATTTACCGTTACCTTTGTATAATGAAAAAATGCAGATAAAACTAGATCATTTGAAGAAAACCTATGCCACAAAAGACGGAACGATTCATGCCGTAAATGACATTTCGCTTGATATTCCGTCAAACACAATTTTTGGCATAATAGGTAAAAGCGGTGCAGGAAAATCTACTCTTGTTCGTCTTATAAGTCTTCTTGAAGAACCTGATGAAGGAAGCGTTTTCTATAACGACAAGCGCGTAGACAATCTTGCAAAAAAGGACTTAATTGCTCAGCGCAGAAAAATCGGAATGATTTTCCAGAACTTCAATCTTTTTTCATCAAGAACAGCTGCTAAAAACATTGCCTATCCATTAGAAATATGCGGTACTCCAAAAGATGTAATTGCTGAAAGAGTAAAGGAAATGCTTAAGCTCGTAGGCCTTGAAAACAGAGGCGATGCTCCAATAAGCACACTTTCCGGTGGACAGAAGCAGCGTGTAGCAATAGCACGTGCACTTGCCACAAAACCGGACATTCTTTTCTGCGACGAAGCAACAAGCGCTCTTGACCCGCAGACAACACACGCTATTCTTGACTTAATCCGTGAGATTCAGAAAAAGATGAATCTTACCGTAGTAATGATTACTCACCAGATGGAAGTAGTACGTGACGCATGTGAACAGGTTGCAGTAATTGACGAAGGTGTTGTTGTAGAACAGGGCACTGTAAAGGAAATATTTACTCAGCCAAAATCTGACGTTACAAAAGATTTCCTTTCACGCATATCAATTAACAGGGACACAATCGATAAGACTGCAGGAATCGTTCAGTGGGGTAAAAAGAAAGGCTCATATATCCTTCATTTTGTTGGCAATGATACTGACAAGCCTGTACTCAGCGAATTAAGCCGCAAGTTCAACATTGAATTCAATATTCTTGCAGGCGGAATACAGGACATTCAGGGTGAAGATGTTGGTACTCTTGTTCTGGATTTTGCCGGTGATGAAGAAGAAATTAAAAAGGCTGTATCTTATCTTGAAGAAACAGGCATTAAGGTGGAGGCAAGAAAATGAATATGATTTTTACACTTGTCAGCGATGCAACTTTAGAAACATTAGTCATGGTTCTTTTTTCTACAGTATTCTCAATGATACTGGGATTTCCTCTTGGCGTACTTCTTTGCGTAACTGATCCTGTTACGGGAATTACTCCAAAGCCTGTACTTAACCAGGTACTCAGCAGAATCGTAAACATTTTGCGTTCGTTCCCGTTCATCATCCTTATGATTGTACTGTTCCCGCTTTCAAGAATAATTGTCGGTACAAGCATTGGAACTAAGGCTACAATTGTTCCGCTTTCAATAGCAGCAGCTCCTTTTGTTGCGCGTGTTATTGAGACTTCTTTACGCGAAGTTGATCCTGGTGTAATTCAGGCAGCAAGAGCAATGGGTTCTACAAACATGCAGATTATCCTTAAGGTACTTATTCCAGAAGCACTTCCTGGTCTTGTTGACGGCATTACGCTTACAATAATAAACTTAATCGGTTACAGTGCAATGGCTGGTGCAATCGGCGGAGGCGGTCTTGGTGACCTTGCAATACGTTACGGTTACCAGAGATTCCGCACAGATGTAATGGCTGTTTCTGTTATTGTAATTATTGTTCTTGTAGAATTGATTCAGTTCATAGGAACAAAGATTTCCAGTCACTTAATGAGCAAACGCTAAGTAAAGGCTATTGCTTTTTAATATAATTCATTTGGAGGACAAAATGAAAAAATTATTAGTTATTGCTGCTGCATTACTTATTGCTACAGCTGCATTTGCAGGCGGCAAAAAAGACAGTGGCAACACATTGAAGGTTGGAGCTACTCCACAGCCACACGCAGAAATCCTTAACCTCGTAAAGGAAGATCTTGCAAAAGAAGGCATTAATCTTGAAATCATTGAATTTACAGATTATGTAACACCAAACGAAGCCCTTGAATCTGGTGAAATTGATGCTAACTACTTCCAGCACCTTCCTTACCTTGAATCTTTCAATTCAGAAAGAGGCTATCATCTTGTAAACGCAGGTGGCATCCATATTGAACCATTTGCACTCTATTCAAGAAAGTTTGCTTCCCTCAAGGAACTTCCAGAAGGAGCAACAATTGCAATTCCTAATGACCCAACAAACGAAGGACGTGGTCTTTTGCTTTTACAGTCAGCTGGTTTAATCAAGTTGAATCCTAACGCAGGAATTACAGCAACTCCAATGGACGTAACTTCTAATCCAAAGAACTTCAAGTTCAAGGAAATTGAAGCAGCTTCTTTACCACGTATTCTTGATGATGTTGATGCAGCTACAATCAACGGAAACTATGCTATTCCTGCAGGTCTTCTTGCTACACGCGACGGACTTTTCATTGAAGGAAGCGATTCTCCATACGTTAACGTAATTGCAGTTAAAGCTGGAAACGAAAACAATGCTAACATCAAGGCACTTGTAAATGTTCTTCAGTCACAGAAAATCAAAGACTGGATTGCAACACAGTTCCCTAACGGCGAAGTTGTTGCTGTATTCTAATCAGTTGATAACAGACATTTAGTTTAAAACAATAAAGCCTGCGTTTCTGAATGGAACATGTGTTCTGTCAGAAAACCGCAGGCTTTTTTATTTCTGCTTTCACTTATTTTCTTGTAAGTTCAGCCCATTCATTTCCTTTGCTGTCTTCAAGAATAAGCTTATTTTTCTTCATTTCATAATAAAATGTAGTTCCACTTTCTGCATCTTTACTGATCTTGAAAGTAACAGTCGAATCATTCCAATCATAATCTGAATCAAAGTCACCTGTCTTAAGATTGAGTACTCCTAAAACGCCTACATCGAAACTTACATGAACAACATCCCTGTCGAATTTAAGAATAATTTTTGCAGAACCAAGTTTACCACCTTCAACAAAGTTACCTTCGAAAGTTTTACCGCTGAATGGATTTCCAATAGTACATCCTGTAAATAAACCCAATACAACAGCAACTAATGCAGCAAACAGAATTTTTTTTGTATTTTTCATACACACTCCTATGCGCACAGAAATTATTCCGTGCAAAAAAATAAGGACCAAGATCAACCAACAATTCATTTGTTAATTTCAACTTAGTCCTAATAACATTATGTTATATGGAATAACTTATATTGTCAATGAACAGACAACCTGTTTACATTTTTTTACTTACCTAAAGCTTATTAAAGCGACAAAGACTTTACCTTCTGTCCTTCGAGTGTATAAAGCGAAATTACTTTATCACAATAAATTGCATAACCGGCAGGTGTTCCGCCCTTTGGCAGACTGACAGACCCTGGATTGCAGAGAATTATTCCTTCAGCATTTTTTTCAAGAACCTGAATATGAGTATGACCGCTTAAAAACACATCACATTCAGAAGCATTCTGCGGTTCGTAAACATGACCATGCGTACAGAAAAGGCGTATTCCTTCATCAACAACAAATGAGTAATCGCTCAGCATATGGAATTTCAAAAGCATCTGGTCAACTTCTGCATCACAGTTACCGCGACACGCAATTATTTTAGCTGCTATCGAATTAAGCACTTCTACAACACCCTGCGGATTATGTCCTTCAGGCAGCGGATTTCTTGGACCATGATACAGAATGTCTCCAAGAAGAATAAGGTAACTGCATTTTTCTTCGTGAAACGTCTGCACTATTTTTTTTGCAGCAGATTCGCTTCCGTGAATGTCTGAACAGATTAAGTATTTCATTTTTTGCCCTCACTTTTTGTAATCCGACAAAATGTCTGCAGCCATATATTGTCTGCATCAACAGATACTGTTTATGCTAGAAATTAAAACTAACGTAAAAACCTGATGGTATAAAGTTTACAGCAAGATTCTGTATTGCGCCATTGCTTTTTGATTCAACAGACTGAGCAAGCTTACGATGAACGAACGGAACGATAAAACCGCAGAACGAACCAAGTGCAGCTCCAGTCAAAACATCAGTAATAAAATGATTTCCGCTAAGAACACGAAGCGCACCCGTAGCCACAGCAACAGAAAAAGCGCAGATGTTTACAGGAAGACGCCAGCTGCTGTCTGCAAAATAATAATTCATCATGCAGCATGTAAATGTTGCGCCAAGAAATGCATTTGTCGTATGACCGCTTGGCCATGAATACTGAAAGTCACCTTCTGCAACTTTATCTTCCGGGTAACCGTCAAAATACATGTACGGACGGTAACGCAATGCTGAACGCTTGAGTATTTCCTTAGTTCCGTAAGAAAGCATGAATGCTTCAATGAACATTGTTGCAGCCGGTAAGATTTCCTGCTTTGGAAGGGAACCAAAGAATGCTTCTCCTGCAATTAAAGCCGGCGTAAGCAAAAGTTCAGCTCCAGTAAGGACAGTACCCGTAACATGAAGCGTCTTGTTGAACGGACGGGCAGCCCATCTGTCAAACGCATTTACTTTACTCAAGTCGCCAAGATTTCCGTCCCACTCAGGAAAATTGTTTTTGTGATCAAGATAAAATGAAACTGCAGTAGTAGAAGCGCCGGCAGTTACAAAAGCAGCATCTGCAATCCAGTTGAACGCAAACGGCGAACTGTCAGAAAATTTAAATGTAAGCTCTGCATTCGCCTTAGTAAAAAAAGCAACAGTCAGAATAATGACTGCCAGTAAAGTTTTATTTCTCCCTTTCATTAAGCCTCACCTTTTTTTTAACAGATTATTTTCTCATTTCATAAAGAATGACAGCTGCTGCCTGAGCAACATTAAGTGAATCAACTTTAGGACCGCTTTCTCCAGCTGCAGTTCCGCCAAACGGTATTAACACAAGATGGTCACAGTTAGCACGTACTTCATCGCTTATGCCATGTTCTTCGTTTCCAAGAACAACAATTGCTCCCTTATCACCGATAATGTTTTTTAAATCAGCAGTAGATTCCTTTGCATCAAGGGCAGTTCCAATCCTTACCATACGGTCTTTCATGTCTGCCAGAAGACGCGGAATTGATTTGATTGAATATACGTTTACAAATTCCATGCCGCCTTCTGCAACGCGGTAACTGCTTGTCGTAATTGAAGACTGTGCTTCGTCGAGCGGAATTATTACGTTCTTTATTCCAAAGAATGCTGCACTTCTTATGATTGCACCTAAATTATTTGCATTGCCTACCCTGTCCAGCAAAAGTGCACTTTCGTTATTTTCTGCCCATTCTGATGTTATGTCTGAATTTAACGGAAGAATCTGCGGCATTTCAATCATTGCAACTACACCCTGGTGATGAACGCTTCCGCAAAGCTTTTCAAGTTCCTTTTCGTCCTTTACCTGATTGTAAGGTCTTTTTTCACCGGCCATCTTTTTGCAGAGGCCTCCAAACAAAGGTGCCTTTTCACTTGAGAAATAAAGACGTTTGATTCTTTTCCAGTTGATTTTTTCAAGAGTCTTTACTGCAGCAAACCCGCATACAGCAAGCTCATTGTTAATTGTATTCTTCATGATTTGATTATAACTTTTTTACTGAATTGTAGGAATGGTATTTTAAATATTATGCATAAAGTTTATTGCTGACATTCAGTTTTTTCTGCCGGCTTTTATTTTATTTGCTTACACCGGCGGCATTCTTCCTGAACCGGTTCGGCGTACAGTCAAACTCTTTTTTAAACAGGCGTATGAAATATGACGGTTCTGCAAAGCCGCATTTCTTTGCAATCTGGTAAACATTATCATCTGTTTTCAAAAGAAGCTCTGCGGCCGTATGTATTTTGTAAAGATTTATGTACTGCCACAAATAAAGCCCCATTTCTTCGCGGAATATGCGCGTAAGATGATCTTCTGCAACACCAAGCTTTTCTGCAAGGAAACCGCGCGAAATCTGAGCCGATACGTTTATGTTGATAAAGTGAATTGCATATTTGACAATCAGTCCGCTTCTTGCGTTAAGCGGCTTAGATTTTTTGTCTGCAATAAGCTTTATTCTTTCCTGAAAAATCCCGTCAGACGCAATTGATGAATTACAGAAAATTACTCTTGGCAAATCAGCAATACTCTGGATTTGTTCTGCAGAAGAAAAACTGTCGCTCAGCACAAGAACCGGCGTCATTACAAGAAGCGGATTATTCCGCAGAACATTTATGTCTTCGCGGCTTATTGTTTCAAAGCAGATGAGATCCGGTAAATTATATTCGTGGAATTCAGTAAGAAAAGCGCATGACGATATTCTGCTTATCTGGTAACCATTGAAGATTTTTTCTACGGGAATATTTTTTACGCCGATAAGTAAAACACGCATTTTCTTTTACAAACCAAAGTATTCCTTTGCATTACCAAAAGAAATGTTGCTTACGATTTTTTCAAGAGAATCCCAGTCTGCAGGATACTCGCCGTTTTCTACCCACTTACCGATTAAGTTGCACATAATTCTTCTGAAATATTCGTGACGCGGATAAGAAAGGAAACTTCTTGAGTCAGTAAGCATTCCCACAAATGCGCTCAGCATTCCTTCTGAAGCAAGGACACGCATCTGTTCTTCCATACCGTCCCTGTGATCACAGAACCACCATGCGCTTCCAAGCTGAATCTTACCGCGTACATTTTTACGTTCACCGTTGTTTGCATTCTGGAAACAGCCCATTACTGTTGCAAGTGAGTAATAATCTTTTGGATTAAGAGTATATACAATTGTCTTTGGAAGAGAAGCTTCCTTTTCCATAAGATTCAAAAGTCCTGCAAGATTCTGAGTCATCGGCAAATCGTGTGCTGCATCAAAGCCTGTGTTTGCGCCAAGAGTTTCAAACATTGCGCTGTTCGTATCACGGATTACGTTCATATGGTACTGCATTACAATGTTTCTCTGCGCATACATTTTGCCTAATTCAACATAAACGAAAGTCTGGTAAACAGCTATGTCTTTTTCGCTCAACTTTGTTCCTTCCATTGCCTTTTTGAATACAGCATTTACTGAACGCTTTGGAGCCGGTTCGAATGGAGGCATTGCCATTCCGTGGTCAGCAGAAGCACAGCCGTTTTCAACAAAGAAGTCGAGTCTTTTTTCAAGAGCCTTTACTACATCTTCTGCGTTCTTTATTTTTACGCCGCTTGCTTTTGCCAAAGATTTGATATAAGCAGGGAAAGATTTTTTTTCGATATAAAGAGCGTTGTCCGGTCTGAAAGAAGGAATTACCTTTGTCTTGATTTTACCGATTGGTGCTTTTCCGCTTGCAATCATCTGGTGCCATTCAAGTGAATCAACAGGATCGTCTGTTGTGCCTACTGCGTAAATGTTGAATTTTTTGAATATGTCTTTTACTGTAAGCTTTCCGCTCTGCAGAATTGCATTTGCCTTATCCCATATAGCCGGAGCTGATTTTTTTGTAAGCGGTTCCGTTATTCCAAAGTAACGCTGGAGTTCAAGATGCGTCCAGTGGTAAAGCGGATTGCCGATTAGGTTTTCAATTGTTTCTGCCCACTTTTCAAACTTCTGGTAAGGAGTTGCGCCACCCGTAATGAAGCGTTCTTCTACACCGTATGCACGCATTGCACGCCATTTGTAATGGTCTCCGCCAAGCCATATTTCCGTAAGGTTTTCGTACTGCTTGTTTTCTGCAATTTCCTGAGGACTCAAATGACAGTGGTAATCAATAACAGGAAGATCTTCGCACGCTTTATATAACTTCTGTGCAGTCTTTGTTTCCAGTAAAAATTTTGAATCCATGAATTTTTTCATTTGTTACGCTCCGTTTTTTCTTTTGCAATGCAGGATTATTATATATAAAAACTTTTTTCTTGAAAACACGGAATGTTTTTGTTTTGAGGAAATGTGTTGTATTTCAGTTGTAAATCAGATGCGGCAACTTGTCTGCAGAGTGCATATCAGTTGTCAGCAAGATGCTACATCTTCCTTGCAGAATGTATGTCAGTTGTCAACAAGATGCGGCAACTTGCTGACACAGTGCATTTCAGTCGATGTATTTTACACTGCCGTATTTTGTATCCTTGTATGCAAAGAAATCCTTTATTGCATCAGCGGCAGTTTTATTTATTTTGGAAATGCGTTCTGTCTTTCCGCTCTTTTCGTCAACAAGCACAAGAGGATCAATATAGCGCTGCTTTACGTCAAGGCTTACGTTGTATGCGTTATCAACAGGCTTGTTTGAATGAATTATTTTTTTCATCGAACGGAATGTTGAATACAGTTCCATAAACTCTTCGTCAATGTACTGCTCAGACGCAAATGTAAAGCGCTCAAGAAGCTGCTCTTCACTCATGCGGTACAAATCATTTTCATTGATTACACCAAGCTCAATTGCCCGTTTGATAATGTCGCCCATCATGTTGAGCGTAAGCTTGTTTTCGTTATGCTGAAGGATAAGGCTTATGTGAAGGAATTTCTGCGTGTACAGAAGAGCCTGCTGTTCGTCAACAAAGCCCAGTTCATCAACACCGTTTTCATCCTTTAACACACGGATTGTCTTATAGCACTTTTCGATTTCTTCCATTGTCCAGCTTTCATCAAGAGCAGCCCCGCTTGGGAACATATACTCAAGACGGTCTGCGCTAAGACGAGGCATGTCGTTATCAGCAACAGGGAACTTATGGTAATCCTTTACTTCAGTCGAATAAAGGCCTTCACTGTTAAGAAGTGCGCCAAGCTCAATATCCTGAACAATCATGTACTGGTTTAAAGCTTCAGTGCTTTCCTGCTTAAGGGCATCACCGTTTCTGAAATCATTTGCATGACTGAATGCCGGTGTAGAAACATCATGAAGAAGAGCCGCAAGAGTCTGCTTCTTGTCGTGAGTAAAATTCCACACAATCAGCGCAGTTCCAATGGAATGATTTAAGCGTGAATAGTAAAACCTGTTTTTGTAAAGCGGAGTCCAGTCAGTTCCGCAAAGAAGTCCTACACCATCAAGACGTGAAAGAATATTCAGACTTGCATAATTGTAGATAAAATGAGGCACGTCATCACATAAAATGCTATGGTATTTCTGAATGTCGAATTTTTCCGGCTGATCTTCTGACTGTTGAATGTCTAAGAACTGTTCCATAAAGTTACCCTCAAGTAAAAAATTTTCTGCAACAAACAGCTGCACTGACTTTTAAGATGCAACTTTATTAAACATAATTATTATGATATTTAATTATAAACCTAAAAACTGAATTTATGCTATACTTTTTTTGATTTTTTATGATACAGACAGATTTTCAATTAAAAGAAGAAATTACAAAACTCGCAAAAATTACTGCAGAAGAATACATACAGTGGAATAAAACACCTTTAGTAAGGGCAGGCTTTGTCATCTGTGACGAAGAACATTTCCGCGGAATGAAGCTTTCAAAAGAACTTGTTGAAACAAAATGCGGCTGTTACGTACTTGTAAAAAAAGACGGAACACTCCGCGGATGTATGGGTACTTTGTCTGCGGTCGAAAGTGACTTTGCCTCGGAAATCATACGGAATACAATTGCTGCAGTTTCCAAAGACGTACGGTTTGAGTCCGTTACGGCAGAAGAGCTGCCTCTTCTGGAATACAGCATCTTTTGTGTTGCGGATGTAGTACCTATTGCACAGGAGAAATACTTCTCTGCAGACAGCGGCGTATGTTGCGCAAGAGAAGTACCTTCTGCTGACAACAGCGCTTCCTGCGCAAGCAATGATGATTCTGCAAACAAAGGCGTAATTGTTTCAGCAGGCTGCAGACAGGCAATAGTTCTTCCGTTCGAAGATGAAGGACTTTCTTTTGCAGACAAAATAAAAGAGGCCTGCATCCGCGGAAACATTTCCCTGGACGAAAAGCCTCTTGTTAAAGAAATTATATTTGCTTAGCGGACGCAGCTGTCGTTAACAAACGAGCTTACGCGCCGCAGCTCATTTCTGTTTGGAAAGTGCATTCAGAACATCAGTCCTGCTTTTTGGAAGGAATGCATCTTCGCTCAACAGTGCAATGAAATCAGCTTTCTGCACGTCAGTCATATCTTTTGAAGAAAGAATCTTTGTCTTTGTAACATTGTATGCGTTCTTTGCAAAATCTTCAGCAGAAATTATCTGTAAAAGATACTGGAAATAAATACCTGTTTCCCACTGTTCAAAATTTCTTTTGTCAGAAGGAATGCTGTCGTAAATGCGATAACCTTCAGCATATTTTTCTACAGCTTTTTCTATCTGTCCGTTAAGTTCAAGAGTTACACCGTCAACAAGGCATTTTTTCATTTCCTTAGTAGAATCTTTTTTTGTACAACCAGCAAATAAAACAAATGCTGCAACAATTACTGCTATTGTTAAATAATTTTTTTTCATTTTATACTCCACAATTTATTTCTTCAAATAAGCTTCATTATTCTAACATAAAGTCGCTTTTGCGAAAATCATTTTTTGCTTTTTTCGTAATACATGTACGGAATTGTAATTTTGTTTTTCTTACATGCCCTGCTTACCGCAACAGTAAGTTCATTCTTTACTGCAGTAAAATCGCTGCTGTTGAGCCATACTGCCACTTTTATTACGGCACCCTGTTCGCCAAATCCGTCACAGTAAACAGCCGGTTCAGGCTTGGCAAGAACGAGTTTGCATTCAGACGGAACTTTTGAAATTACATCAAGAGCTTTCTGCAAATCATTTTCGTAAGCAACAGGTACATCAAGAACAAAGCGTCTTATGTTAAAAGTATTGTAATTCTTTAAGTCACAGTTGATGACTGTACTGTTTGGAATACGAACCATCTGATTGTCGAGCGTATGTACTTTAACACTCAGCAAACCGATTGAATCAATTGTACCGCTTACACCGTCTACTTCAATAAAGTCACCTTTTTTCATAGCCTTTTCGCTAAGAACAAAAAGACCGCTTATTAAATTGCTTACGCTTGTCTGTGCTGCAAAACCGATTGCAACTCCGGCAATACCGGCTGCTCCCCATACGCCTTTTAAATCAATGCCTATCAGCGAAAGAAAATACAGCACCATGAGTGCCCAGAATACATAAGTAATTCCTTTGTTTATTGAAGCTGCTGTTTCTTTCTTAATGCGCTTTTTCTGCGTACTTTCTGCAGAAATTATTTTTTTAATAAAGCGGTAAATTACATAAAACAGAATGAATGTCGCAACACTTACAATTATTTTTGCGAGTGTACCCCATGTAAAATACTGCTGCAATTCGTCGAACTTTAAAATATTTTTTGTCTGACTTGCAAATTCCTGGCCTACAGCATTAACTGCATTTTCTACTACAGAAACTTCTTCTGCTGCAGTTTCTGCTTCGGTTACTGTGAGCTGAATGATTTCTTCTTCCATAATTAAATCCTTGATTAATTATATATTTTTTTTGCAGATATCAGCAATAATGCATTCGCTGCACTTTGGATTTCTTGCGGTACACACATAACGTCCGTGAAGGATAAGCCAGTGGTGTGCGTGCTCCATGTATTCAGAAGGTATTCTTTTGCAAAGTGAATCTTCTACCTGCTCAGGAGTTGTGCCTTCTGCAAGTCCAATCTTTGGGCATATACGAAGAAGATGCGTGTCTACAGGCATTACAGGCTGATGGTAAACTACATTCAGTACTACGTTTGCAGTTTTCCTTCCTACTCCAGGAAGTGACATAAGTTCTTCGCGGGTAGACGGAAGCTTTCCACCAAAGTCTTCAATCAGTTTTTTGCTTAAGGCAATTACATGTTCTGCCTTTGCATTATATAAGCCAATTGATTTTATGTACGGAATCAAGCCTTCTTTTCCAAGGGCCACCATCTGTGCGGGAGTCTTAACTTTTTTGTAAAGCGGTTGTGTTGCAGCGTTTACTGATTTATCTGTTGCCTGTGCGCTAAGGACTACGCTGACCAGAAGACAATATGGATTTGGAGCAGTCAGTTCACTCTTTGGAGAAGGATTTGCTGACTTGAATCTTTCGAAAACTTCAACGATTTGTTTTCTGGTTAACAGTTTCATTTTCCAACAGCAGCTATAAGTGCGTCTACTTTGTCTGTCTTTTCCCAGCTGAATTCACTGCGGCCAAAATGTCCGTAAGAAGCAGTCTTTCTGTAAACAGGACGGCGCAAGTCGAGTGTAGAAACAATTCCTGCAGGAGTACAGTCAAATACTTCCTTAACTGCAGCAATGATTTTTTCTTCAGCAACTGCAGCTGTTCCAAAAGTGTCTACCATAATCGAAACAGGATACGGTACACCGATTGCATAAGCCAGCTGAACTTCTGCCCTTTCTGCCAGTTTTGCTGCAACTACATTCTTTGCAATATAGCGTGCCATGTAAGCTGCGCTGCGGTCAACTTTACTTGGATCTTTTCCGCTGAATGCACCGCCACCGTGACGACCCATTCCGCCGTATGTATCTACAATGATTTTTCTTCCTGTAAGGCCTGCGTCTCCGTCAGGGCCACCTGTTACGAAACG
>JAZUKU010000215.1:0-4584 GCA_045643485.1 Treponema sp.
CCAGCAGCTCAAGGACATTGGCGGTGCTATGAAGGCTTGTTCACTTTGTGCTCTTGGTCAGTCAGCTCCTAACCCAACACTTTCTACTCTTGATAAATTCTATGATGAATATGTTGCACATGTTCAGGATAAGAAATGTCCAGCAGGAAAATGTAAGAACCTCATGCAGTACACAATCGTTCCAGATAAGTGTATCGGATGCGGCGTTTGTGCTAAGAACTGTCCAGCTGGTGCAATTACAAATAATCCAGACAATGCTGTTGCTGAAGGCAAGAAGCTTCCATGGAAGGTAATTGATCAGTCTAAGTGTGTTAAGTGCGGTGCATGTTTCACAACATGTAAATTCAGCGCAATCATCAAGAAATAAGGGGAATTGAAATGGCTAAAGTAACTTTAACAATAAACGGAAAATCCGTTACAGTTCCAGCAGGAACTTCAATTTTAGACGCAGCCAAGACAATCGGTATTAAGATTCCGACATTGTGCTATACCCCTGACCTTCCGGCTTGGGCAAGCTGCGGTATGTGTGTAATCAAGAACGTTGATCCACGCACTGGTAGAGCTCGTATGGCACGTGCCTGCTGTACAACAGTAACTCCTGGTATGAACATTGTTACTCAGGATGCTGATTTGATGAAGGCTCGCCGTACAGTTCTTGAATTAATTCTTTCAAATCACCCGAATGACTGTCTTAAGTGTTCTAGAAGCGGCAATTGTGAACTTCAGACACTTGCTCAGGAATTTGGTCTTCGCGATGTTCGCTTCAAGGAAATTCTTAAGAATCAGCCTGTTGATGAATCATACGCAGAAATTACTCTTTATCGTGACAAATGTATCAACTGCGGTCGCTGTGTAACTGCTTGTCAGCAGATGCAGAACGTATGGGCACTTGAATACAATGGTCGTGGTGACAAGACAATGATTGGACCTGTAGGCGGAGTTGATCTTGCACACAGCCCATGTGTACACTGCGGTCAGTGTGCTGCTCATTGTCCAACGGGTGCAATCGTTTCACACAATCCAATCAACACTGTATTTGAAAAGCTTGCAGATCCAAAACTTACTTCAGCAGTTTCTATTGCTCCAGCAGTACGTGCTGCTCTTGGTGAAGAATTTGGATTCAAGCCAGGTACACTTACGACAGGTAAGATTTACGCTGCTTTACGCGCACTTGGATTCAAGTATGTATTCGATACAAACTTTGCTGCTGACCTTACAATTATGGAAGAAGGCAGTGAATTGCTTGAACGTCTTGGCGACAAGAAAGCTGTATTGCCATTATTCACAAGCTGCTGTCCAGGTTGGGTAGACTATGCTCAGAAGAATTACAAGGATCTTCTTCCAAACCTTTCTTCTGCTAAGTCTCCACAGCAGATGCAGGGTGCAATTACAAAGACTTACTTTGCAGAACAGATTGGCAAGAAAGCAAAGGATATGTACAGCGTTTCAATCATGCCTTGTACAGCTAAACTTTACGAAAGCCAGCGCGATAAGAACATGAAGGCTTCTGGTACAGATGACCACGATATGGTTCTTACAACACGCGAACTTGCTCAGCTTATTAAGATGGCTGGTATTGATTTTGCTAACCTTCCAGAAGAAGAAGCAGACAGCCCAATCGGTTCATACACTGGTGCTGCAACAATCTTTGGTGCAACAGGTGGTGTTATGGAAGCTGCTGTTCGTTCAGCATACTACCTTGTTAACAAGAAGGAACTTAAGGAAATCGACTATAAGCCAGTACGTGGTCTTGAAGGCGTAAAGGTTGCTGAAGTAACTGTTAAGAAGGGCGTAACTCTTAAGCTTTGTGTTGTTCATCAGCTTGCTAACGTTGATGCTGTTATGCAGCAGATTCGTGATGCTAAGAAGAATGGTACAGAAATGCCTTACCACTTTGTTGAAGTTATGGCTTGCCGTGGCGGATGTGTTGGTGGTGGTGGACAGCCTTATGGTGTTACAGACGAAATTCGTCAGGCACGCGCTAAGGCATTGTACAAAGATGATGCTAACTGCAAACTCAGACAGTCACACAACAATCCTGACATCAAGAAGATCTACAAGGATTACCTTAAAGCTCCTCTTGGCGAAAAGTCAGAAAAATTGCTTCACTGTACATACAAGGCAATTGAAAAGTACCGCTAATTTTTACGGTAAACAAATTGTGGGGCCGGCTTAACGGCTGACCCAAAGGATGCCCGAATGAGACTTGTTCTTGTTCGGGTATTTTTTTTTGCAAACAGTATACGCCGGCGTGGAGCACCTTTAGTCGACCGCAGCGGAGCGAGGACGATGAGCGTGAGCGAAGTGCGGAAGGCCGGTTTACGCGGGTGATGTTTTGTTTGGAAAGTAACGGTGTGTGGTTGGTTTTGGTTTCGTACTGAAATTACTGGTCTTGTTATAAAAAATGGCTTCTGTTAAAATTGGGTAACGGTGACTTATATGGATAAAGAGACTGAAGAAAAATTTATTGCGCTTGAAACAAAGCTTGCGTACATGGAAGATTTTGTTAACAAACTTCAGAATGTGTGTGTTGAGCATACTGACATGATTGAAAAGCTTCGTATGGAAAACAGAATATTGAGTGACAGGTTCAAGGAGCTTTCTGAAAATCTGGAAGAGATTCCTAACAGAAAACCGCCGCATTATTAATTTAAAAAATTGGTTCAGGGTAAGTGTATGGACAGAGCAGAAATTGATTTGGAAGGAAACGGCATTTTATTTTTTGGAGATGCTTTGGTTACTGGCTGCAAAAAGGTTGACGGTCAGAATGATGTTTATTTATTGACTACAGAAATTATTCTTGAGCGAAAGACTCAGCTGGCTCCACGTGCGGGGCAGTTCTATCTGATTAAGGCTAAGAAAAGCAGTGTTCAGCTGGACAGGCCTATTTCAGTTTATCACAGTGAAGAAAAAGTTAACGCTGACGGTAAGAGATGCGTAACTGTTGAATATATGATTTTGCAGAAGGGCACTGGTACTAAGGAATTGTGTTCTTTGGAAAAGGGAGCTCTTGTTGAAACAATAGGTCCGCTTGGTAACACTTTTGCAGGAGACGCATCTCTTTGCAAGGAAGATAAAGTGTGCATTATTGGCGGCGGAATTGGTGTTGCTCCTGTTGCAAACTTTGCGTCTTCTCTGGAACCGCAGTCGTATGATTTTTATGCGTGCTTTAAGAGCGGAACTTATGCTCTGGAAAATGTTAAGGCAAAGAATCTTTTTGTTACGACTGATGACGGAAGTGCCGGAATTAAGGGTATGCTTCCCTGCGCAATTGATGCTGAAAAAATAAAGGCGCTTGGTTACACAAAAGTATTTGCCTGTGGTCCTACACCAATGCTTGTTTATGTTCAGAAGATTTGCCGTGAAGCCGGAATTAAGTGCTGGCTCAGTATGGAAAACAGAATGGCTTGTGGTGTTGGGGCTTGTCTTGGTTGTACTATAAAAACATCTTTGGGAAACAAACGTGTCTGCAAGGATGGGCCTGTGTTTGACAGCGAGATTATTCTGTTTGAACCGCCGGTGCCTGTCCGCAAGGGCGCTGCTGTTGGCGCAAGTGGTGCCGGGGCTGCAGACACAGCGTCTGTTTGCACAAGCGCAGAGGGGGCTGCAAACGGGCCGGATCTTAGCGTAACAATTAAGGGTGTGCGGTTTGCAAATCCTGTAATTGCTGCGAGCGGAACTTTTGGCTTTGGTCAGAATTACCGCGGAATATGTGATGTTAACAGACTGGGAGGCATTTCGTCTAAGGGAATGACATTAAACGGTCAGCCAGGAAACGAAGGTCAGCGTCTTGTTGAAACACCAGCCGGTTTGATTAATTCAATTGGTCTTGAAAATCCGGGAGTAAAGCATTTCATTCAGTATGAACTGCCGGAAATGCTTAAGCTTGAACCAGTTGCAATTGCTAACCTTGCGGGTCATACGCTTGAAGAATATGTTGAAGGTGCAGCACTTCTTGATGCAACTGATGTTCCTGTCATTGAGCTTAACATAAGCTGTCCTAACGTAAAGGCTGGCGGTATGGCTTTTGGTACTGTTCCGGAAACTGCAGCCGGTGTTGTTGGTGCCGTTCGTAAAGCTACACGCAAACCGCTTATTGTAAAGCTTTCTCCAAATGCGCCTGATCTGGTTGCGGTTGCTCTTGCCTGTGTTAAAGCCGGAGCTGATGCGCTAAGTTTGATAAATACGATTCAGGCTGTGAGCATTAACATTGAAACTGGAAGGCCTGTGTTTAAGAATATACGTGCGGGACTTTGCGGACCTGCTGTTAAACCTATTGCGCTTAGAATGGTGTACGATGTCTGTGAAGCAATAAAAAAACTTCCTGAAGAAAAACGTGTTCCTGTTATTGGAATAGGCGGAATTTCATGCTGGCAGGATGCTGTGGAATTCATTATGGCTGGAGCAAGTGCCGTTCAGGTTGGTACTGCGACTTTCTCTAACCCTAAGTGTATGGAAGAAATTGTTGACGGAATCAAGGCGTTTATGGTTCGCAAGAATTATAAGTGTCTGGACGACTTCAGGGGATGCGCTATTTCTGACTGACGCGGCGTGTGTTAACACAACGGATGCTTCTTGCATTAA
>JAZUKU010000216.1:0-4843 GCA_045643485.1 Treponema sp.
GTATATTGTCTGCTTATAATTAATATTTTTAAGCCGGTAGTTTTCTATCTTGCAAGCGGTGACGTTTATTCCCGTCTTGAATGCATGCCTATTCTCTACTTAATGGGATTTGTTAACCTTGCAATTGCGCTTTACTTCTACATCAAATACAGGAAGCTGTTTAACGGAAGGCTTTCATTTTCAATGATGTTCCTTCTTTCGCTTACAGTTTTCTCTATCGTATTTGAATACCTTAATCCGAATATTGTCATTGAACCTTTTGCAAATACACTCGGGCTTATGTTCATTTCGTACAACATACAGCAGCCGGAAAAAATGAATGATGCACAGACTGAACTTAAAAACGGATTTGCTTACCAGGAAGACTGCAAGAAGGCTTTCTTTACCAACAAACCGTTTGTTCAGATTTTCATTAACATTACAAACTACCGCCTTATTCACGACATCATCGGTTACGAAACAGATGCTAAAGTTTCAAAGATGATTGCAAATGAGCTTTTAAAGATTGATTCTGAATTCAAGCTGCATTCCGAAATCTATTACATTTCAGGCGGACAGTTCAGAATGATTACTGATCAGAAATACTTTACGCAGACACTAAAGGCTTCTGAAAAGATCAACCGCGATTTAAAAGAAACATACAGATTCAGCGATACAGAAATAAATCTCATTACAAACGTATGTGTTGCTCGATGCCCGGATGACATTAAGGACATTGAAACAATGATGATGTTTGGCAAAGACATTGACCTTGCCAAATTCTATAACGGAAATGTTCTTTACGCTTCAGAATTGTACAGTGAAGAATATTATCAGAAACTTCAGAACATTGACAGAATCATTGAACGCAATCTTGCTAAAAAGAATTTTGAAGTTTACTATCAGCCTATTTATTCACTTAAGGAAAAACGCTTTAACAGTGCAGAAGCCCTTCTCCGCCTTAACGATAAGGAATTCGGTTTTATTTCACCGGAGCTTTTTATTCCTGCAGCAGAAAAGACAGGCGACATTCATAAGATAGATAACTTTGTTCTTGAGCAGGTATGTTCATTCATCAGCAGCGCTGAATTCAAAGAGCTTGGCCTTGATTACATTGAAGTCAATCTTTCCGTAGCACACTGTATGCAGGACAATCTTCCAGAACAGATTATTACTACGCTTCACAGATTCAACGTTAATCCGTCACAGATTAATCTTGAAATTACAGAAACTGCAGTTGCACAGTCGCAGGAAAAACTTTTGCGTAACCTGCAGCAGCTTGTTGATTTTGGCATTCACATTTCGCTTGACGACTTTGGAAGCGGTTATTCAAACTTACAGCGCATTGCACAGTTGCCGTTAAGTATTGTCAAAATTGATAAATGCTTTACTGATTCCGTAAAAATCAATAAGGTATCCATCATCATTCAGAACCTTATTAATCTTGTACAGTCACTCAAACTGCACATTGTTGTTGAAGGCGTTGAAAAAGAAGATGTACTTAGAATATTTGAATCTTATGGATGCGTTTACATTCAGGGATTCTACTTCTCAAAGCCTATCAACAAAGAGATGTTCATTCAGTTTATTACGGAATATAAAAAGAAACTTCAGTTCTAGATTAATTTTTCTGCTTAGACTGTCTGTATGCTTCTACAAGTTCGTCTTTTGTAATGTTACCGTTACGCTCACGGGCAGCCTTAAGTTTTCTGTATACTGTATTTTCTGAAAAACCTTCAACTTCCTTCTGATACATTTTACCGTTTGCAAGCTGTTCAAGAATTTTTTCTTCATCTTCGTAAAGAATAAGTTTCTTGCGGTCATACTTATGTTCAACAACATAATTCATTATGAAGATGAACCAGCATGATCTTAACAGATGAATTAAAAAGTGAATTATATCTTCGTCGTTAAAAATAAATGCAATTCCTATTCCAAGAAAGTAAAGTATATATGCAGGAAGTTCCAGTTTTGGATTTGTCATTATTACAATAAACATAACGAACAATGCAGAGTAATTGTTGTAAAGATATGTCTTTGTAAATGCAAGGACAAAAATCAATACAAAACCGTATATAAGATAGTAGTACGAAAAAGATTCTTTTCTAAAAAAAAGGGCAAAAGGAATATAAAGAAGATTAAAACCTATGACAACAAAACCAAGTAAAGACCATCCTTCCCTCCAGCCTTTGGCAGCATAAAGAAGGCTCATCAAAAAAGCGAGTGTACATGTTACAAGTACAAAATAATTCTTTAAAAATTCTTTTTTTCCTTTCATATTTGTATTTTATAAGCCACATCTTTTTTGTTCAAGTATTCATTAAATCTATGCGCAAAAAACTTCTGGTGACCCGTTGGTGACCGTCACCAAAGTCATACAGGCAGTTATAAAACAGTTGGTGACGATTAACGAACGAATGATGAACACATACGTCTGCTTTTGAATTATCTTTTATTCAACAGGAGGCACGTATGTTGTCTAAAAAAATATCTACACTTATCAACGAACAGATTAAGAAGGAACTCGATTCCGCATATCTGTATTTAGAGGTTGCTGACTTTTACGAAAGCAACGGTTTAAAAGGTTTTGCAAACTGGTTCAAGGTTCAGGCTAAGGAAGAACAGGATCATGCTGAAATCTTTTACAATTTCCTTCACTCAATGAACGAACCCGTTATGTTCTACAAAATAGAACCTTCAGGCAAAATATTCTCTACTCTGCTGGAACCGCTTGAAGAAGCACTTGAACATGAACAGTTTATTTCTGCTTCAATCAACAACATTGTTTCGGAAGCAAATGAAGAAAATGAATATGCTGCATTAACAATGCTCGAATGGTTTGTAAAAGAACAGATTGAAGAAGAAGAAAATGCCCAGGAACTTATCGACCGCATGAAGCTCTTTGGAGACAGCTGCGGAGGTCTTTATGCACTCGATAAGGATTTAAGCTGCCGTGAATATAAACCGGTAACTGCTGCTTAAAAAAGGAGAAACAAATGGAACCAAAAATTTACGAATGCAAAATCTGCAGGAAAATCATTGCAGTTATCAAAGACCCGGGAACACCAACATATTGCTGCGGAGAAGAAATGGAAGAACTTATTCCTGGAATCGAAGACGGTGATGCTGAAAAACACGTACCTGTAATCAAAACAACAGACGCTTTGGCGACAGTTGATGTCGGCACAAAGGAGCATCCCTCCAGTATGGAACACCACATTGAATGGATCATGCTTGTTACAAGTAAAGGCATCTACAGAAAAAACATTCTTCCAGGCGAAAAACCACGTGCTACATTTCCATTGCTGCCAGGTGAAGAGGTATATGAAGCCTTTGCTTACTGCAACATACACAAACTTTGGAAACAGGACAAGGTTACAGAAATACCTGAGTGCTGCTAACAGTTAGCAGATAAGTTTCTGTCTGCAGCAGAATGAACGTCTTTGAAAAAGATTTCATTCTGCTGCATATTCATTGTGTAAAACCAAGGAGAATTATATGAAAGCAATTGATTATGACAAAAAATCATACGGTCTGGAAAAACGTGAAAACAGAAAAGCCTCCTGTCAGTTTGAGATAACATACGTTAACGTCAAAATTTCAGAAGGCTTTTCAGGAAGAAACAGACAGGTTAATGCATTCTGCCTTACAGGTCAGACAGATGACTGCACAAAATGTTCTGTTCGTGAAGTCTGCAGAAGAGTAAATGCAATGTACGCTTAGCTCTTTCTGCTGATATATATTTCTGCCGGTAACTGTAATTACCCCTTTACAGCTGCCGGCTTTTTTTTACCATACAAGACTTGCTTTAGACAATGCGTTTCTTGCAGCCTGCACAGTTCCCTTAGAGGAAAGTGTTGCTCCCGAAACAGCATCGTAAGATTCTGCACCGTTGTTTTCAACGACTTGTCTTAGAATTTCAGTTACAGCAGGTACAGCATATTCTGACTCCTGCATTGAAACTAATTCAGCAGACTGAATCTTACCGTTCTTAATCACAAGGCTTACTTCGATTGGACCATTGCGGCCAGCTCCCTGACCAACCCATGTTCCGTCCGCATACTTAGTTTTCTTTGCGTTAAGTATGAGTGCAATAGCGAGCGTTGCTGCTACTACAAACAAGATAACTAAAACTAAAAATGTTTTACCTTTCATAAGTACCTCACTAATTTTAAATTACGAATTTCCGGTTCACAAGACAAGGAAAATTAATTGCAAACTTAATCAATAAGGAATAGAATCTAGGCATGAATTTCTTTCAGGATATTACACTTGTTCAGATATTGATTCTCTGCCCGCTTGTTTTTATTGCAGGCTTTATTGATGCAATAGCAGGCGGTGGCGGACTGATTACGCTTCCTGCTTACATGATGATAGGTCTTCCGTCACATACAGCAATTGCTACAAACAAAATGAGTTCCACTTTGGGAACTGCAGTTGCTACAATCGATTATGCTAAGGAAGGATACATCAACATCAGGAGAGGAATATTCTGTGTAGCATGTGCTTTTCTTGGTTCGTGGACTGGAGCTTCACTTGTTCTGCTTATTCCTGATAACGTATTCAGCATCATAATGATTGTACTGCTTCCGTTCATTGCGTTTTATGTTTTAAAGAACAAGACATTTGAATCTTCAAAAGAACCGTTTTCTGTTAAGAAGACAGTTGTATTCTGCATGTTCATTTCATTTGTTGTAGGAATGTATGACGGATTTTACGGTCCGGGAACTGGCACTTTCTTAATGATTCTTCTTACCGGAGTTGCACGCATTTCGCTTAACGACGCTGCCGGTATGACAAAGATTATTAATCTTACTTCAAATGTTACGGCACTTGTTGTTTTTCTGATTAACGGTAAAGTATT
>JAZUKU010000217.1:0-41548 GCA_045643485.1 Treponema sp.
ATGATGAAACATCCTGCAATAATCATGATTGGAAGACCAACGATTCTTCTGCAGCTTTCAAACAGAATGAGTATTGCGATAATACCGACAGCAATATCAACTGCTGTATAAGCACCTGCTCTGGTAAACAGCGGCTGGAATTCTGTACCAAAAATATTTCCTGCCCATGTAAGGAACTTTGGTGTATAACCGCATACAATGTACATCCAGCATGCAGCACCAGCTAATCCAAGAACAACGTCATACCACGGAAGCTTATTTCTAGGGCTTTTCTTTGTAGGTGGAAACAAAAGGAATGCAAGAAGCTGAACGAATGCAAGGTGAGTTGCGCGAAGTACCTGTGCAGTAATAAGACCTGATATTGTTGCGTAAAGCTGGAACAGTACGAATACTATGGAAACAATTACAGTAATGTATTGTCTCCAGCATGTATGCTCACGGTAAGCCTGTTCCCTGTCCAGGTCCTGCATGAGCTTTTTCATTTCTTCTTCATTTGTTGTAGGAAGAATGCCTTCAATGTTTCCGCTTGAAACAGAATCTTCATCTTCTACAATCTGACTTTCGTCTGTCTGATTTAAATCATCCATACGGAACTCCTTCAATTGTTAAAATAAAAATACATCGTTTTTAAATCTGTGGAATATATATTCAAAAGGACTTACCCTTTTTACTTCCAGTATAATGCTTGTCTGCGCTGCAAAATATTCCGTAAGGAATTCTTCGTCAGTTATTTCTCCATACTGCAGACCGTCATGGCGCGGCATGAATGAATGGTTAGCAATGATGCCTACAGCCATTACAAGCTTTTGTACTTTACGGTCAATGTTTTCTATGACATAACCGTTGTACATTTTACGGAATTGTGCACCGGGAGTTTCTTCAGGTTCCGGAATGCCTGCTCCGTACGAAACAAAATGCGTTGTTTCAAGTACAAGAGAATTGTCTTTCCTGTCGAAGCCATAATAATCGTGAACGCGGCCCTTGTTGACGGAATGCGTATATGAAATACAGAAACCTTTTACTGCAGCTTCACGTGAATAGACTTTCTGGTCAGGATTTTTTCTGTTGGATACAGAAACTACTTTTACTGCCGGTACAAAAAAAAGTGCGGTAATTATAAGAACAGCTGCACCTGCAGAAATAAATAATGCTTTGTTTTTTTTCATCAGAATACAATGCATGCAGTCAAGAAATTAATTCCGTAACTGCATGCATAACCTTATGACTGAAGGTTAGTCCTAAGACTTACCTGTCTTATTTCATTAAACCGATTTCTTTATAGTACTTGATTGCACCTGGGTGGAATGGAACTGAAACGCCTGTAATTGCAGCTTCTTTTGTAACTTCCTTTCCTTTTGCATGAGCACGTCCAAGTTCATCAAGGTTTTCGAAGAGTGACTTTGTCATTTCGTAAACTGTTGCTTCGTCAAGCTTTGAGCTGACAGCAAGAGTTGCCTTGATTGCAAGTGCCGGTGTGTTGTCATCAGTACCCTTGTATGTACCGCCAGGAATGATTGTTGTTGTGTAGTAGCCGTATTTGTCGCAGATTTTCTTTGCAGCAGCTCCGTCTACAGGTACAAGAATAAGGCCTGCTGTGAAAGCAAGTTCCTGTAATGCAGAGTTTGGAACACCTGCTGTAATGAAACAACCGTCAAGAGTTCCGTTCTGAATGCCTTCTGCTGATTCCTTGAATGAAAGGTTTGACTTCTTGATGTCATCGAAAGTAAGTCCGTATCCTTCGAGAATCTGCTTAGCGTTGAATTCTACACCAGAACCAGCATCACCTACAGAAATGCGCTTTCCCTTGAAGTCAGCTACAGTCTTGATTCCGCTGTCCTTAGAAACTGCAATCTGTACAACTTCGGGATACATTGTTCCGATTGTCATGATGTTTGCAAGCTTTTCTCCTGCAAAAAGATCTGTTCCGTTGTATGCATAGTCCATAACGTCATTCTGAACGATTGCATATTCAGCTTCACCCTTGTTGATGAGGCGGAGGTTTTCTGCTGAAGCACCTGTTGCCTGTGCTGTTACGTTCATACCGTTAATCTTTGTGTTCCAGATGTTGGCAATTGCGCCGCCAAACGGATAGTAAGTACCGCTTGTACCGCCAGTTGCAAGAATGTAGTTCTTGTTCTTTGATGCATTACATCCTGTGAATGCAATAACAAGTGCTGCTGTGAGCACTAATGCTTTTAATGATTTTTTCATAATAACTCCATCTAAATGTGAAATTTATAAAACTGATTATCTATTTTACACTATTTTTCTTCAATATACAAATATTTTTTGAGGCTGTTCATTACAAAGCGCTTGTTTTTTGTCCATTCCGGGGCTATGAGCAGCTTTTTTGGTCCGTCGCCTGTAAGCCTGTGGATTACTGTTTCCGGAGGGATTATTGAAAGGGCTTTTCTTACTATATTGAAGTATTTTTCCATGGAAAGGCATTCGAAGCTGCCGTTTCTGTAGTCGATTGAGAGGTCTGTCCCCTCGAGCACATAAAGTACCGTGAACTTAAAGCCGTCTGTTCCGTATTTTACGGCGTGCCTTACAGAATTGAGCATGTCTTCTTCCGTTTCGCCCGGTAAGCCAAAGATTAACTGTGTTACGATATGTACTTTTGGTGCTTCTTTTTTGATTCTGGCAACTGTTTCGTCATAAACTGCTGTTTTATACGAGCGGCGTATATATTCTGCGGTTTTATCGCTGGCTGTCTGTAAGCCTAATTCTATTGTTACGAAAGTTTCTTCTGAAATACGGGCAATCCTGTGCAGTATGTCGCAGGCTAAGCAGTCAGGCCTTGTTGCTATGTCGATACCAACTATGTCAGGGGCTTTTGCGGCTTCCCTGTACTTTTGCTCAAGTTCTTCCGGATTGCCGTAAGTGTTAGTGAAGTTCTGGAAATATGCTATGTATTTTGGATTTGTGCTTTTTGAGCGGCCGAATGCTTTTTTTGCTACAAGAAGCTTTGCCTGTTCTATTTGCTCTGTAACTGTCAGCGTTTTTTGCGGGGTAAAGTCACCGGAGCCGTTTGCGCTGCAGAAAATACAGCCTTTTGTTCCGAGCGAGCCGTCGCGGGTAGGGCAGGTACAGCCGGCGTCTATTGCGATTTTGTATATTTTTGTGCCGAACAGCGATTTGTAGTATTCGGAAACTGATTTGTACTGCATTTTGGGTATTATAATGGAAAGATTTATGTTTACAAAGGGGTCTGTCCCCTCGGAACACTTCTGAAAACAAAAAAAATCCCCCACCGGACAAGGGGTGCATCCGGCAGGGGAAAAACTATGTATAGGAGAGAAAAAAATCCGTTAATTAAGCTGCAGTTATTGAAATCCTGCGTGCAGGAGAAGCTGCCTTTCTAGGAACAGTAACAGTAAGTACACCGTTCTTGAAAACAGCATTTACAGCTTCATCGTTGATGTCTTCCGGAAGTGTAAAGCGTCTTGTGAAGGAAGAAGTGCGTCGTTCGCGGATAAGATACTGTACACCGTCTTTCTTTTCAGTTTTTTCTTCTTTCTTTTCGTCTTTTTCTTCAGTTACTGAAGAAATCGTAAGGATTCTGTTGTTAAGGTCAAGGGAAACGTCTTTTTCTGTTTTTCCAGGGAGCTCTACATCAAAGATATAGGCTTCTTTTGTTTCCTTAACGTCTACCTTAGGCATTGCTGCTGCAGACTGAATTGAAGGGAATGAAAAACCGTAGTTGTCATCTCCAAAAAGTGTGTTTAATAATGAAAGTTCGTTCATAATATTACCTCCGAATGGTTTATTTGATCTTTTAAGTTAGCAGGATTAATTTCCTGTACACTTAACATATAGCAGTAAGTGTGCCAACTTTAAAAAAAAGTGATTTCGAGGCAAAAAAAACGGTATTTTTCATTAAATTCAGCAGAAAGTTCAGCAAAATTTTCAGAAAAGAGGGAAAAGAGAAAATTTGACGCAATTAAGTGTGTCAAAAAGATACAATGAAGTGATATTCTGCATAAAATAGAGTCGTTATGGCTTTATCATGAAAGAATATGCTGAAATTGAGTTCCTTTTGTAATTAGAAAAATTTTTGGAAAAAAACAGTTGAGTTTTTTGAGATTTAAGCCGATAATGAAATGAAAAGCCAAAAAGTTTTTTTTGGATATTTAAATTTGTTTTTTTTGGGGAAAACTTGTGACTTCAGGTCAGAAAACAGCTGTCAGTCTATTAATATCAGTTCTTATTTTTGCAGCTTGTGCTGTAGCTGCATTTAGCGGTGGATTTGAATTTGTTGAGGCTCGTTTTTATGAACCGCGTCTTGTAACGAATTTCAACAAGGAACTCGAAGAAATAAGCGGAAATCTTGATGAATTTCTTGATTCCAGCATTCAGCGTTTTGCTCAGTATGCCTCAAATAAATGCGTAACATCATTTGCAGAAACAAGTCCTTCTGTAGAAAGTCAGGTGGAACGTACTGAACTTACCGGAAATCTTTTTGCAGAAGCTTCCGGACTTCTTGGAATAAGAATAATAGATATTAATGGAAGAATACATTACAGTTCTTATTCAAAGGATATTCTCAGAAAGAACGACAGGCTTGTTTCATATTTATCATACAGACAGCTTGAAGAGATTCCTCTTTCAGTAATACAGGCTGCAGATTCTGATGCAGATCATTCTACTGTAGAAGGTCTTGCTTCTTTATGCAATGTAGTATTTGATTCTGCACGCGAAAGAATTATTTTCTCTTTCCCTTATTATGATTCTTATACAGTATTCCGTGGAACACTTGTTTTCTATTTAGACGGTGCTGATTTCTCAAGATTCCTTGTTGCAAGAAAGATTATCAGAATGAATGAAACAGGTGCAATGATAGCACCAGAGCTTCCTCTTGCAAAGAAAGCTGCCCCTGATTTGGGTAACGGCGAATCTTCTGAACCGGCTCCTGCTGTTTCTGAAGATTATGTAAATTATGAAGCAGATCAGGTTCTTCCTGATTCAAAAAATTCCGGCTTTATTTTTGGAATGAATCCTGTCGGACAGGAAATTCTTGTTCCTGCAATCATTTCAAAATGGAATTCCGGACTTAATGATGCAGAACATATTGCTCAGACAGGCAAGGGTGATCTTCTTCTCCTTACTTGCGTTAATTCACACTTTGGAAAAATCGGCTGGCTCTATGATGAAAGCATCTTTGTATTCCCTTATGCAGTAAAGATTCTGCTTCTTTCGTGCATATTCATTACTTTATTCCTAATCATATTCCTTTTATTCAACCTTAAGCACGATGACATGGTTGTTATCCGCGAAAGGGTAAGAAAGTTCCAGTATACATTGATCAATGAATATACTCAGAAAAGCAAGACAGCTGACTGGAAGCAGATTGCAGAAGACATTTCTTTGCGCAAGCAGGATGTAAGTGATGAAATAAGAAAGAGCCTTGGAAGAAGGGCAAAGCGTCACGAAAAGGAATTGAACATTATTCTTGAACGCAGCTGGGATGAAATAATCAATACACTTAATTCACGCCATTTTGAAGGCATTGACGGTTCTGTTGACCAGGATGCTGTAAAAATGAAGACAATGCTTAACAGCATGATGGATAAAAAAGAAGATGAAGTTCGTCGTCTTCAGGAAAACACTTCCGGGGCAAAACCTGAAAATGTTCAGAATGTACAGTCATTCAGTGAAGGTAAGGCTCCTGTAGAAAAGGTTGAACCTGTTGAAATGGAAATACCTGTAAGCAATGGTGATAAGAAAACTGTTGATTCACAGGCTGAACAGAAAGAATCTGGCACAGCAAACGATCTTCTTGATGAAGTATCCGCAGTTGAAGAACTTGAAAGCATTGTAGACGAAGCTATTCCTTATGAAGAAGAAGCAGCTCCAGTAGAAGAAGCAGCTCCAGTAGAAGAAGCAGCTCCAGTAGAAGAAGCAGCTCCAGTAGAAGAACCTGCACCCGTTGAAGAAGCCGCACCTGTTGAAGAACCGGCACCAGTTGAAGAAGCAGCTCCAATAGAAGAAGCAGCTCCAGTTGAAGAACCTGAATCAGTAGAAGAAGAAGCTTCAGAAGAAATTGAAGAAGCAAATATTATAGAAGAATCAGACCTCTCAGAAGAAGTAAAGCTTGGTGAACCTGAACCAGAAAAACAGCAGCAGGAAGATAAGGTAACAGACAGCTTCAAGGTATACACACCAGATTATTCTGTTGATGATGATAACCTGACTGATGATCTAAAAAAAAAAATGAATTAAATCTTTCTGAATTACCTGAAAGAAAATTTTCATTTACCAGATTTGCAAGACAGAATTTACAAAAACTCGAAAACCTTGAACCTGAACCTGATGTAATTATTCAGAATGAAGGTGTCTTTTCTATATCAGAGAATGTAAACGTAAATTCAATAAAACAGAATGCAGCGTTTAGAAAACTGGTTGATTCAGTATTGAAATAATCAATTAATCGTCTTCATCAACAACAGGGAATGCCTGAAGAAGCTGAACAAAAAGATAAAGCTTCTTATATGCAGTTATTCCCATGTTCCTTATATCATGTTCTGCAAATTTATTGATTTCAGCCCAGTTAACAAGAAGTTCCGGACGTGATTTTACACTGTCTTCCAGAACAAGCTTAAGGCATTTTGCATAATCAATAAGGCTTGTAGTTGCTTCTGTAAGAAATTCTGCAGCTTCTGAATTTATATCGCGTATGAGGATTGCAATAATGTTTTTGTCTTTCATCTTATCATGTTCAGAACGCGGAAGAAGAGTCTTCATCTTACGGCCAATTTCATTTTCTTCAGAAAGCTTTTTATCAAAATCATGAATCTTCGGCTTTAATTCAAGAAGATTGTTGAATGCATTGCTCATCTGTGTAGAAAGACCCTGTTCTGCCCATTTTCCCCTGATTATAAGCAAATCAGAAAGTGTACGTAAATCTGTATCAATATAGTTGTGAATGAATTTGTTAAGATAACAGAGCGGTTCACTGTAAATGTATTTGCCGAGTGACCTTCGTTCAAACTGTTCTGAAGTATGTTCGTTGTAATTAGGAAGACGCTCTATGTTGCGTTCATTAAAGAGCTGGTCAAGAATGCTTTCTACTTTCGAAGTCGTTTCGGTTTTCTTGAGCTGGTCAAGCTTTTCATTTACCTGTTTCTTTATTGAAGAAATGAATCCTTCTATAATCTTTTCGTCAGGATAGCTGATTTTTTCCTTATATGTAGGTTCTTCAGTTATTACCTGAACCATCATTTCAAGAACTCTGCTTGATTGAAGTGTCTTGAGTCTTGAACAGATTTTCTTCCAGTTATTGAGTGTTACAGGTTCTACGCCCTTAAATGCCTTGAGAACCTGAATCATTTCTGACCAGTCTTCATCAAATGGAACAGCATAGGCAATTTCAAGAAAGTTCTTTAAATCTTCTGCAATGTAAGAACCGCTGATTGGAACAAAGCGTGGAATCATATTGAAGTTTCTTTCACGGAGGCTGCTGTCAAATTTATGAAGCATAAAGTAGAAGTCGTACAGACAGAAATTCTTAAAGGCAAAAAGCTTATTGTATGTCTGGTTTACGTTTTCCCTTGTTGTTGTAAATCCGTCTTCAAATTCCTTGAGCAAAGCAGTCATCTGCTTTTTTAACTGAGGGCCTGGTACTGTTCTTGAAAGTGTTTCGATATTTGATTCCGTAAACTGTTCCAGAAGTTCATGCTGACGGTCAGTAAGATAATAGTTTGTAACTGCATTCTTTAATGCTGCAGGAGTTGTATTCTGGAACATTGTCTGTGCAGGAGAAATGATTTTGTAAATTTCATAGAAAAATTTTGCAAAAGACGGTTCTATCTGATGAGAAGATACTTTGTAAAATCGTGGTTTTGTCTTTGATAAATCCTTTGCAATCATCTTCAAGAGACGCTGCTTTTCTGCTTCCGGATTATTTCCGCCAAATAAAGATGCAAACAGTTCCTGAAAAATATTCATTTTATTCCCCTTAAATAAATTATAACGCATATTCGTGTACTGTCAAATAAAGCGATGTAGTGTTTTTTTTTGTACAAAATGATATACTCAAGGCATGAGTGAATTATTAGCCCCGGCCGGCAGTATTGAAGCACTTGATGCTGCTATTGGTGAAGGTGCAGATGCAGTTTATCTTGGATTAAAGAGCTTTAATGCGCGTCTGCGTACTTCAAATTTTGCATGGAATCAGTTTGAGGCAGCCGTACAGAGTGTACATAAGCTTGGCAAGAAGATTTATGTTACTGTAAATACTGTCTGTGAAGAAAATGAAACAGAACGTCTTTACAGATTTTTGTCTTATCTCAATAAAGTTAAGCCTGACGGAATTATTGTCCAGGATTTTGGTGTTGTACGCATGTGCCAGGAATTCTTTCCTGAACTGGAACTTCATGCTTCTACGCAGATGAATGTTGAAAGTGCAGCTGCTGCTAATGTCCTTTGCAAACAGGGCTTTAAGCGTGTAGTGCTTGCGCGTGAACTTGGTCTTGAAGAAATTAAGGCTGTTAAGAACGGAACTAATGCACAGCTTGAAGTTTTTGTACACGGTGCATTGTGTGTAAGTGAAAGCGGACTATGTCTTTTTTCAAGCTATCTTGGCGGTAAATCTGCAAACCGCGGTATGTGTACACAGGCATGCAGGCGCTTTTATACAGCAGATATGGCAAGCGGTCCGGAACAGGGATATTATTTTTCTCCTTGTGACCTTCAGCTTATTGACCGTATTCCTGACTTAATGGACATAGGTGTTGAAAGCTTTAAGATTGAAGGCCGCATGAAGAGTGCAGAGTATGTTGGTGCAGTTACAGCAGCTTACCGTTACGTAATGGATCATTGGAAGGAAGACAGAAAGGGTGCTCTTGCTGAAGGACACCGTATGCTCAGTACAGACTTTGCACGAAGCAAAACTGACTACTGGTACGGCTTTAAGGATATGTCTGAAGCCGTAAATTCTTCCGGTTCCAAAATACTTAATCCTTCACAGGCTGGCGGTACAGGCATTTATTTAGGAAAGCTTGCAACTGTACGCGAAGCAGAACGCAGTGAAAAAAATGAAGCACGTCTTTTTGCAAAAGGCACTGTTGACCAGAACGGAAACGAAATTGTTCCTGAAGAAATAATGATGGCAACACTTAAAGGCGGCAGTTACGATCCTGATCCGGGAGATTCAATCCGTCTGCACAAGCAGGATGACTCTGGCAGAAACAGTCACAAGGTACGCGTTGTAAAAACTGATGACGACGGTAACCGCTGGATCGACATTCCAAAAGGCTTTTCTAAGGGTGACAGCGTATATCTTCTGCAGACAAAGGCAATGTCAAAGCGATACAAGAAAATACTTCCGGGAGATTTGTCTCCTTACCGCAGACAGCCTGGAGCAGAACGTCTTCCTGTTTTAGATTTGACTCCGGTCGGCAAGAACGAAATGAATTATTTCCCTAAGGGATTATACATTCAGGTAAGTACAACAGCTGATCTTTTCATGATTCAGGCAGAACATCCTGTACGTGCAATTCTTGAGCTTAATAACGAAACTGAATACGATCTTCTTAAGAAAAATACTCCGCAGAAACCTGTAATTCCTTTCAGCAAAAAGATGATGATTATTTCGTTAGACCCGTTTGTTCCTGAAGGCGGATTTGCTCATCTTAAGGAAGTTCTTGATGCTCTTGTTGAACAGGGATTTACTAACTTTATCGTAAACAATCTTGCTCACATAAGCATCCTGAGCGGACGCAAGCTTAATCTTATTGCAGGACCTTATCTGTATACATTCAACAGATGGGCTGTAAGTTTCCTGGAAAATCTTGACCTTATGGCATTCCAGACACCTGTTGAAAATTCAGAAGACAACCTTAACAGGACATTCATTGGCAGTGAAGAAAAAGACCGTGTACTTGTTTCTGTTTACGGATATCCTGCTTTGTTCCGCATGAGGTTCAAGCTTCCTTCTGAATATGAGTTTACTTATTTTACTGATAAGGAAGGCATGGAGTTCAAAGTTACTTCAACTCCTGACGGTTCAATCGTTATGCCAGAAGCTCCGTTCAGTCTTGTAGACAAACTGCAGACTATCCAGAACAAAGGCTATACACACATACTTATTGATTATTCAAGAACTAAGGTACGTAAGGCCGATATGCGTGCAATCATGGACGCAATTACCAAACACGAACCTGTTCCTGGAGCATCACGCTTTAACTGGAAGGAAGGATTCTATAATCCAGAAAAGATTGAAGCTTATACAGCAAAGCGTGAACGCGAAGCAAATGCAGCTTTATCAGGAGGACGAAAAGCTGCTTATGGAAAAAAAGGCAGCCGCCCTGCAAATGGAAAGGCTAAAACCATAAACAGAAACGGCCGCCGGTAAAGCCTTATTAGAAAACAACTTCTCCTTTTTCCTGCTCACTCTGGGTAGCAGCTGCTGCTTCTGCAAGCATGGCAAGCTTCTGCTGCTTGTCCGGACCTGTAGTTCCGTTGTCTGCAGATTCAGGACCTTCAAGCTTTTCTTCTGTATTGTCGTCTTTTTTCTGGAAGAATGGTTTGAATTCAAGATGTTCTGCAATGATTGTTACGCGGCTTCTCTGCTTACCGTCATCTGAAGTCCATCTTGACTGCTTGAGGCGGCCTACAACCCTTACGCCACGGCCTTTAGGACACCACTTTTCACAGGCATCTGCAAGCGAACCGTATGTTTCAATATCAAAGTACGAAACTTCATCAGTTTCAGCGCCATCATGATTCTTGTAGCGGCGGTTTACTGCAATAGGCAGCATGCATACATGGGTTCCACGAGGAAGCTCTTTCTTTTCCGGCTTACGTGTAACATTTCCTTCAACAATAATTTGATTAAGTGCGTTCATTTGTTTTCCTCCGCGAATAAATCGCAATTTGTTTTGTGGAACAAAGATCATCTGCGCGCTAAAAGAATAATCATTTGTCCGTACATTAGATATTCAAATGAATTTCAAAAATGTACACAAAATTGAGGAAAAATATGAATTTTTTTGAAAAAAATTACGGAATGTTCTTAACCAGCTTTACGATATAAAGCTCTGTATACATAAGAAGTGCTTCGTGATTCTTGATTTTTGAAACACTTGGTGAATCTACAAGAACCTGCGCAAGGTTTTTTACACGGTCTACTGTAAAGCCCGATGCTCCAAGAGTACGCAGAACTTTTCTCATGTAGTCGCGGATGAGTGCGTTAACGTCATCAGTAAGGTTATTGCTTGCTTCCTTGTTTATGAGGTTGTTCCAGTCGTGACAGTAAGCTGCAAGTTCGCGGTCGAGAGTGCTGTTAGGCGGAATGAGTGCCTGTTCAACAGAAGCTGCTGCCTTGTGAAGTTCACGCTTACGGCTCATCTTTTCGTCACCGGTACTTGCTTTTGTATCGTATTCGCGGTCTTTTGCTTCTTCCTTAACCTTATGTTCTTCCATTGCCTGTTCTGCTGCAGTTTTAGAAGGAGCCTGTTGTTTTTTAGCCTTAGGCTTTTTCTTTCCAAAGATAAGTGCTGCTATCCATGAAATTACAGGGGCTGTGTACCAGAAAGGAAGCTTTATCTTAACGTCAGTAAGAATTTCCTGACGTGCAATCATAAGTATTTCGCTGTAGGAAATAAGGATTCCGTCACGGTATAAAGTAAGCCTGCCGATATTCTCAGCTTCTTCTTCATCATCTTTATTGTCGTAGTAAGAAATGAGCGGCAGGAAAGATGAGTTAAGAAGGGTATACAGTATAGGCTGTGTTGCCTGAACTTCACGCTGAAGGCATTTTTCAAAGGCAAGTGAATTTGTCATTTCAGGAAGAGAATCCCAGTCAGTAATGTATTTTGTCCACATTGTATGAAGGTTCCTCTTGACTGTTACGCGTGCATCTGCGCAAAGGTGTACTACAAGAGGCATGACTTTTTCTTTGAGGATGAAATACCTTTCGTCATCAGAAACACGTATGATAAGCAGAGGAGGAAGTTCATCCGGATCTGACTGAGTTGTTGCTTTCTGAATGTATTCCTTAAGTTCATCTTCGGTGTATTGTCCAAGAAGAGGAATTCCGTTCTGGTCTTTGAAGGCAAGAAGTTCCGTATACTTATAGTAATAAGGCGTTTTCTTAAGCTGCTGCATGAGTGAAGCAAATGCCGTTTCCTTCTGCTTTTTTTCCATTACGCGAGTCTTAAGGAAAGACGTAATGCCTTCAATAATGTATACAGACTGAAGAATGTTTATGTTTTCTATAGTCAGTTCCTTAATCTTGTCGTAATCCTGTTTTATGAAATAACAGAGCTGACTCCAGAAGTAAAAGTTTTCACCTGATTCCCTTAACTGTTCAAGTGCATTTTCCGGTGACTTCATGAAGTTGTCAAAGAAAGTCTTTGCTGTCATTTCCTTGCCTGGATTTGAAACAGAAAGCTTTTTCTTGAAGTAGTCGTGATATTCTTCCTTGTGAAGCATTTCCTGAACTTTTGTTACTGCAAGAGTGAACAGTTCGTTTACAGGAATTGAAGAAGGATAAATAAGAGCCGGAACAGACTTGTTGTTAAAGTTAAGCCCGTAAAGAAGCTTGTCGGCATTTCCCTGACCTTCATTCTGTAAAAGCTGATGAAGAAGTTCTGTTGCAGGACGGAGTACAAGAATGTCAGAAGGAGTATTTTTTGGAAGATCAGTTACATTAGGAAAAGGAGTAGAAATGTTTGCCTGAATTTCCTTGTAACGTTCAGCATATTTATCTAAAAAGAATGAAATTACGACAATAAATTTCCTTGCAGAAGAAGGTGTTAAAATGACGATTTTGTGGGCATCAACAAGCTTTGCAAGTTCTTTCTGAAGAGTAGAATCATCTGTACCAATATAAACGACAAGATCCTGGTTTTCTTCAAGATGATGCTGTGAATATTTCCTTAAGTAATCAGAAAAAGTCTTGTATTCAATAATTGCATTGTTCTGGTGAGTTGCATAGAATTTCAGTAATGTATAAATATTAGATGTTGTTGCCATAATAAAAGTATAATTCAATTTTTTTTTAATAACAACATATAAAGTTTTACTTTTGCAATACTTATTGATAATAGGAATAAAAAAGACTAAAATCTAACAAATTAAACGAAAATCAATTGTTTTGAGGAATTAAAAATGCTTTCTAAAAGACTTGAAAACCTTCACCCTTATGTACCAGGCGAACAGCCAAAAGACAGGGTTTACATTAAGCTTAACGCAAACGAAAATCCGTATAAACCTCACGAAAATGTCGTTAAGGCTGTACAGGAGCTTATTTCAAGTCATTCTGAAAAGATGGGCCTTTATCCAGACCCTGACGCAAACAGCGTAAGAAGTGCAATTGCCACAATGCTCAACCAGACAGGCGGCGTAATGTGCCGTGCAAGTATAAAAGACGGCATATGTACTCCAGCAGAACAGGACAAAATTCCGTTTGAAGTAACACCGGACATGATTTTTTGCGGAAACGGAAGTGACGAAGTTTTAAGCTTTGTTTTCTATTCATTCTTTGACAGTGACAGACCGCTTGTTTTCCCTAACTTTACATACAGCTTCTATCCGGTATACTGCGGTTTTTACAATATTCCAATGAACCAGGTACCGCTTAAGGCAGACTGGACTTTGGATAAAGAAAAAATGCTTGAAGAAGCAAATAAGGCTGACTCAAGCATAATCTTTGCAAACCCGAATGCACCTACAGGAATTGCGCTTACAAGAGACGAAGTTCGCAAAATGATTCAGGCAGCTCCAAAAGACAGGGTATTTGTTGTAGACGAAGCTTACTGTGACTTTGGCGGAGAAAGCTGCATTCCTCTTCTTAAGGAATTCAATAATCTTGTAATCGTAAGGACATTCAGCAAAAGCTTTTCTCTTGCGGGAATGAGACTTGGTTTTGTAGTAGCAAATCCGGAACTTGTACAGGCAATATTTACAGTTAAGAATTCATTCAATCACTTTCCTGCAGACAACATTGCCCAGACAGCAGGCGCCGCTTCGTGCAGGGCAGCATATTATTATGCAGAAAATGCAAAAAAAATTGCTGCTGAACGCGATGAGTTTACAAAGTTCCTTCGTGACCGTGGCTTCTTTGTAATAGACAGCTCAACAAACTTTGTGTTTGCAAAGAAAGACGGAATAAAAGGGCATGACATTTACGAAAAGGTGCGTGATGCAGGAATATTAATCCGCCACTTTAACACACCGGGCATTGAAGACTTTGTACGCATAACGATTGGTACTGCAGAACAGATGAAGTTTTTGAAAGAAGTTTTCGAAAATATTTAAACAGACAGGGCCTTTCTTAACTGAAAGGCCTTTTTTATCAATTATTTTACAGTCTGAACAAACCTGAATCCCATGTAGTTGTAAGCCTCATTAGGATCGTAAGAATAACGGTCGCCGCAGTAGATGTAAGGCGTAAACGGTGACCACGAGCCGCCTCTTGAAACACGGCCTGTTCCGTAAGAAGGACCCGTATAGCGTATGCCCGAAGATTCTTCTTCGTAATTTGCTTCCCAGTCCCAGCAGAATTCAAGAACATTTCCGCTCATGTCAAAAAGACCTGCACCGTTTGCATTTCCGCTTCCAGGAGAAGGAACAGCCTTTTCGTCAAACAGAGTGCCTGCAGTTCCTACAATGCGAGTCTTGTCAGTGTTTTCGGAAAACCATGCAACTTCTTCTATTGAGGGAATATGTCTGTCTGTACCGGTAGGAATCTGACCGCTTGCAAGATTGCTTTTCTGCATTCCCTTAGCCGTATAGCGTGCAGCAAATTCCCATTCGCTTTCAGTTGGAAGACGGTAACCGTCAGCCTCAAAATTGCAGTCAGCAAGGTCACAGTAAACAGCATCAGAAGAGTCGCGCAGAACTTCGCCCTTGTATGTATAGCATGGAGTTTTTCCCTGTATTTCACTTAACGCATTGCACCATATGATTGCGTCGTACCAGTTGATCATGGTTACAGGCTGGTACTGGTTTGTTTGAGTAGGAGCTTTTCCCCTTCGTCCGGCAGCACCTTCCTGACCCGGATTCTGGAAGAAGTAGCCCAAATCCTTTGCCTGTTCCTTTATTGAATACCATAAGCGGTAAGTAGTTTCGAAACGGTTGATTTTATATGAAGTGATTATGCGCTTAGCAGTAAAAGTCTGAGTTCCGTCACCGATTGTATATGAAACGCGCTTTGAGTTTGTAGAAAACGGAAGTGTTATCATGTCAAAGTCGTTGAAGTCATCAAGAAGGGTAGGCTTGTCTTCCATAGCCTTTTTTGTTGCGTCAAAGCTTTTGATAAAGTCTTCTTCGCTGACAGAAGCTGCGTCAGTAAAGTCAGTGTCATTTGCAAAAACAGCTGCAGGAACAAATGTAGTCAAGGCAAGCAAAGCCAGTAACAGATTGAATGAATGTTTTTTCATCTAGCGTTTTCCTTCAGCAGCCTTATCCTGCTTACGAATGATTTTTTTCTGCTTACGGGCAGCCTTGCGCTGTTTTAAGGGAACGCGTTTTTTCTTATCCGAAATTGCACCGAATTTCTTGCGCATAAAGAAGAAGTATCCCCATACTGCAGAAAGAATACAAAGTCCCGTAATCCAGATTAATCCGGCCCAGCCTGAATGAGCCCATGGCAGCGGAACGTTGATTCCAAAGAAGCTTGTAATTAAAGTAGGCATCATGAGAACAAGATTCCATGCAGTCATAGTCTTCATTACAAGGTTAAGGTTATTGGAAAGAACAGAAGCAAATGCATCGTTCATGCTTGCCATAATGTTTGTATAAGTGTCGGCCATATCAAGAGCCTGACGGTTATCAATTTCAACGTCATCAAGCCAGTCCTGGTCTTCTTCGTCGAGCTTGATGAACTTAGTCTTACGCATTTTTTCAAGAAGATTCTGGTTGCTCTTGAGTGAAGTAGTAAAGAATACAAGGCTTTTCTGAATGTTGAGGAGCTGAATGAATTCACGGTTTTCTACGGCACGGAACATTTCGTTCTGAATTCCAGTAGCCCTTCTGTTGAGTTCCTTAAGGTAACGAAGGAACGTAAAGTCTGCACGACTCATGAAGCGGATTGTAAAAGCCGGAATATCCTTTAAGTTAAGCTCCTGAACGCGGTTTGCAGCAAAGTCCTTAAGAACGTCACTGTCAGTCCAGCAGATTGTTATGATGAACTTACCCTTTGCAATAATGCCAAGCGGAGCCGTATAGTAGCTGATGTCGTCACTCGGCGAAAATACAGGCAGACGGACAATTGTGAGGACGTATTCAAAATCTTCATTCTTTTCGATACGCGAAAGTTCATCAGGGTCAAGAATATCAAGCATGTTTTCAGGATCAATATTGAATTTGTCCTGAAGTTCCTGAATGTCGTCACGCGTAACATTGCGTGCATCAACCCAGGTGTTCTGAGAAGCAATTAATTCTTCTTCGCCCTTCTTGACGAGCTTAGCGCCTTCCTGCTGCCAGTAAGTAATCATATCTTCTTATTTTACCACAATGCACGCATCTTCTTCAATAAAGCCGGAAAATGTTTTTTTTAAAGAAATTTTGATTTTTTTTTTGCAGAAATGTGGTCATTTTTGAAATTCAGTGTGAAGTACTAAGTGTAGGTTATTTAGTTCGGAGGAAAAATGTCAGATACTTTTGTGCTGTCATACAGAAATATCAGAAACAGTAAAAGAATATTTGCTTTAAGTGCAGTTTTTCTTCTGCTAAGGATAAATATATTTGCACTTGAACTGGATGGTTTTGAATTCATAAATAAGGAAATATCTGAAATCCTATATTCAATCAGTATGGCAAGAGGAATACCAATTGTTGCAGATGATACTGTAAGCGGCACTGCAAGTTTCAGGTTTGCGGGAAGCAGTTTTGAAAGTGCCTTTGACAGTTTTCTTAATGCAGAAAGGCTCTATGTCAGGAAAACTGACAGCAAATGGATTGTAAGCAGAATTAATTTTGTAAAAGAAAATGACATGTATTTTCTTGATGCATGTGATGTTAAGCCTTCTTTACTTGTAGAAAAACTTAGTTCCATGTCAGGAGAAGAAATTACTTATGATTCACTTCCTGAAAACATTATTTCCATACATACAAAAGGGCAGAATGTAAAGGAACTTGTTTCTTCTATAATCCGTCAATTTGGAGAAGAATACTCTCTTAAAGATGAATCAAACCTTCATATCAAAAAAGAAAACATATATTTCAGAAATGAAAGTGACAGTGGGAGAATAAAGATAACAAAGAATATTATACGTGGTGAAAATAATAATCAGGAATTGTTTACGCTTGATGTTTCGAATGGTCTTGTTAACAGAATACTGGAAAGGCTGTTTGCAGAAACAGGCTGCCAGTATATCTATTCGGAAAAAAAGGAACATCGAATTAAACGGGCTTATATAAAAGAGAAAACGTTTGATGAAATGATATCTCTTATTTCTGCGGAAGGAAACCTGAAGTTTATTAACGAAAAAGGACTCTACTACTTTTTTGAATCTGAAGGTAACAGAAATAATTTTCTGGAAAGTACAAAGAACTGGAAGAAGTATTATTTTTCCTGTCTTAAATACAACGATATTATTCCTTTGTTGCGTAATGAATTTACAGAAACAGAATTTACTGTTCTTCCCGAAGAAAATGCGGTTTTGTGTTTTGCAGAAGGGAATGTTCATGCTGAAATCTGTGATTATCTTAAAATGATAGACAGCTCTGAGCAGATTTATCCAGTTACACTGAAATATATTAAGACTTCTGACTTAATAACTCATCTTCCTCGAACAATTGACTCTTCTCATATAACAGCTGCGTCAGAGGATAATCTTTTCTTTTTTGAAGGGTCGGAATTTGAATACAATCAACTGAAAAAGATACTCGAATATACGGATGTTCCGGTTCACCAGATAAGATACGATATTCTTGTAATTCAGTATCAGAATGTAAATGATTCCGAATGGAACTCTTCGTTATCAGCAAAAAACATAAAGGCTGGAGACCGTAACAGTATTTCCGCTACTTTAGGTTCTGTTCTTGATTTTAATCTTGATGTAATAGCTGCTTTTGGTCTTAGGTTTGCTTCTTCTCTTCAGTCTGCAATTAATGAAAATAAAGCCCATGTGTTTGCTGATACATCACTTCATGGCATAAACGGTAAGACAGTTAATTTTTCCAATACAAATATATATCGCTATAGAGATAATAATCTTGATCCAGAAACTGGTAAGCCTGTCTATTCTGGTATAACAAGAGAAATATCTTCCGGCTTAAAACTTGAAATAACTGGATGGGCAACAGGTGAAGAAATGGTTACATGTAATGTCAATGCCTCAGTTTCAAGGCAAGGAACAGATGTTTCTTCTACAACAGGAAATCCTCCTCCTACAAGTGAAAAAATAATTACTACAGAAGTAAGATGCAGAAGTGGGGAGCCAGTTGTGCTAAGTGCTCTTATTCAGAATGAAGATTCTTCGGTTATAGAAAGGACTCCTTTTATATCAAAAATACCGTTGATTGGTTCATTGTTTAAATCAAAAAAGCAATCTGAAGAACAGACAAAAATGGTTATTTATCTTGTACCTGTCCTGGACGAAAAAGGAAGTTTTGAAAAACAAATTGAGTCAGTGGAAGATGATGGAATTTTTTTCAGGAGACTGCTTGAAAAATTTGTTTTTGAAGGAGATACAAATGGAAAGAAATAAATTTATCCTTTCACCTGTTTTCTGCCTGAATAATCAGACTGTAATTCTTGGACAGAATGAAGATTCTGTATTAATTGGAATTGTTGATGATAATAACAAAGAACTTAAGAAAAGACTTGAAAAGGCATGTTTTCGTAATTGCTGTAAGACAGATTTTAAAAAAATATCAGTTGAAGAATTTAAATTAAAATTTTCAGAATTATTTTCAATAGATAAAACTCAACAAGTAACTGATATTTCTTCACGCATTGATTCTGGAAGTGAAAATAATACGGCAGCAGCTTTACTTGAAAGTCTGATTGTTGAAGCACGAAGCAAAGGTTCAACAGATATACATATTGAAAAAAATGTTGTCCGTTATAGAACGGGTGGTTTTCTTACTGATAAAAAAACATACAGTATGGAACATTGTAATGAAGTTGTCCGTGTGATAAAGCTTCTTTCAAAAATGAATGTTATGGAAAAGCGTCATCCTCAGGACGGACAATTCAGCTATATGGATGAAAAGCATAACAGGGTTTTCGTAAGGGTTTCTTGCATGCCATCCATTGACGAAAATGATGAAGCCGGAAGTGAAAGTGTTGTATTGAGGCTTCTTGATACAACTCGCATTCCACTTGAAATAGAGCAGCTTGGTTTTACAGAAAATCAGATTGAAGAACTGGAAAAAATCTGCATTTTTAAAGATGGACTCATTCTTGTATGTGGGCCTACTGGTTCAGGTAAAAGTACAACTGCAGCTGCCATGCTGGAACGTATAAGGGCGCTTTGCCACGATACAAAAAAAATAATATCACTCGAAGATCCTCCAGAATATATTCTGGATGGCGTAACACAGGTTCAGATACAGCAAAATAATGATAATGATTTTACAGAAATATTACGTTCAACATTACGACAGGATCCGGATGTCATTTTTATTGGCGAAATAAGGGATTGCATAACTGCAAAAACTGCAATACAGGCTGCATTAACAGGGCATCTTGTAATTGCAACTGTACACGTCGGCTCTATAAGTCAGGCTGTTTTACGCCTTTACGATTTATATGCTGATTATAAAATTGTCAATTCAGTGCTAAGGGGAATAATACTTCAGCATATTACAGAAGGAAAAATGTCTGCTGACATAAGGAAAATTGATGTTAATGAATGTTTGAATAAATTCCAGGAGGCAGTATGACCAATTCAAAAAAAGTGCTTCAGTTTATTCAAATACTTAGTTTGTACATTAATGCAAATGTATCAATAAAAAATGCTTTGCAAATTGTTGGCGGAATGACAACTGTTAATACCGGCATTCGTAAAGCTGCAAAAGAAATATATGGAAAAATGGAAGAAGGTATTTCTTTATCTTCTGCAATAAAATCATGTGAAAACATTCAGTTTCCAGAAACTTTTTCATCTTTTTTTGAAATAGCACAGGAAACAGGAAAAATCACAGAAACTGTTAATTTTCTTGAAAATGTTGAGGCTGAAAAAAATGATAATAAAAATGAATTGCTTACTATAAGCTTGTATCCAGTTTTTGTATTAATTCTTGCTCTTGTCTTAAGTGTTTTTCTTTACAAATACAGCTATATGTTTTCTTTGTCAGCAGAAATAAGTAAATCTGTTTTTATCGAATCTTCTTTATTTCTTATTTTTAGCACACTTATTTGTTTTTTCGTAATCAAGGAAATATTTGCAGATGGAATAATGCTTAACCTTATTAATGCACTTTTTTTTCTGATTTCATCTGGAACTGATATAAAAACTTCTCTGGAAATAACAATGAGTTTTGCTCAGGAAAAACGATCGTTGGAAAAAAGAATAATTCATGCAATTGATGAAATTGAAAACGGAAAAAATATGGCAGAAGCAGTGTCATTTCTGAGTAAAAACAATAAATACATTTTTGAAATAGAAAATACATGTGGAAACCTGTCCAGAAGCTTAAAAAATATCCTTCAAATCGAAACGCAAAAACGTTCAAGAAAAATAAAACGAGCTAAAGCATTATGTGAACCTGTAATGATTCTGATTGTAAGTATTTACATCCTGATAATCGCAAAAGGACTTATAATGCCGCTTTTATTTAATTATTCAATTTTAATGTGAGGGAAAACATGAAAAAGAGTGAAGGTTTTACTTTTATTGAAACTCTTGCAGTTCTTGCAATTGGGGCAATCCTTACGGCAGGTACTTGTATATCGGCCGTAAGATTCATTAATTCTGCTAAAAGAACTTCTGCAGAATCTTCCATAAGGACATATGTAAGTGCCTTAAATGCTTATTACATTGACTGCGGAACTTATCCAACTGAACAGCAGGGCCTTGAAGCTTTATGGAAAAAGCCTGTTCTTTATCCTGTTCCAAAGAAATGGAATGGACCTTATATAGACAGGGAGATTAAACCGGATCCCTGGAATAATTCATTTGTCTATATAAAAAGAGATAATTCTGAATTCCCGCCAGAATTACCGGAGAACCTTTCATTTGTACTGATCAGTTACGGGGAAGATGGAAAAAAAGGAGGTACTGGAGTTAATGAAGACATCGTTTCTTGGTAATAAAAAATCAAAGGGGTTTATTTATCTTACTGCAATTCTGATGATGACAGGTATTTCTTTTGTACTTATAGGTTTGAATGAATATGTAAATGCTAAATACAAACTTGTTAATAAACAGGCAGAAAGTTTTTATAAATCGATTGAAGAAAATAATTCTGAAATAGTGGAGGAAAAATGAAACTTATAGAATGTATTGTGCTGCTTATTTCAATTTCTTTGTTTGGTTCTATATTTGCTGCAATGATAGTCCCGCTTGGAAAAAATGCTTTTCAACTAAAGAAGATGGAACAAAAACTGGAAAGGGATAAATTTATTGTTAATGCTGTTAAAAATGTTTGTTCTGAGAATGACCAGAAATATATCTTAATTCACAGTAACGAACTGATTAACGACTGTAGCAAATTATGGAATCTTGATTCTTTTTTTATTACAGAAATGAAGGATTGTTACAAGGCTGAATGGTCTTTTAATAATGAGGTTACAACTTTTTTTATTAAGAAAGGGTAATGCTATGAATGTAGTAAAAAAAATAGACAATAAGGATTTTGAATATTATACAATAAGGCTCCCTCTGTTCCTAAAGAAGAGTAAACGAATTGCTTATATTTCAAAAGAACTTGAAAAGAATCACCCTTGTTTTTCAGAACGATGCTGGTGGAAATCGAAATTAAAATATAAAGGAAAAAGTTTTATAGCTTCTATAGCGGTAATTGATAAAGTAAAACTTGCCCGTTATAAAGAGGATAATCCAGGAAAAATATTAAAGTTTGAAGAAAAAAAAGAAAATATTTTTGTCATTGAAAAAGAATTAATTGCAACTGTAACTGTAATTGCGATGTTTCTTGTAATTCTTCTATCTTTTGTTTATCTGGGTAATGCTAAAAGTAAAAAAGAAAAAGAAATCGTTCAGCAGAAAAATATAACTGATCTAAGAGTATCCGTTGAAAATGAATCTGCTGATAAAGTATTAACAGATATTCTTAAAAGTATTTCTTTAGTTAATGGGAAAATACTTAGTTTATCTGTAAATGAAAATCAAATAAGCTTGAATCTTTCCAGATGTTATCCTGAAGATTTACGTATTAAGGATTCTTCATGTACAGAACTTGTCTTTAAGAATAACATTCCTTACTTCAGTATTCAGAAAAAATTACAGAAAAGTTATGCAGGTTCTGTAATAGATGTTAATTCTGAAATCGCAGATGAAATGAATTGTCATGCAAAAATCAGAAACCTCCTGTTAAGCAATAAAGTTAATATCATCAATGAAAATATTGAAGAAAATAGTTTTGAATTTGAAACCTCTGTTTTATTTGACTTATTGAATGATATTCAGTGTATTCTGACAAACTCAGAGAACAGTGTAAGCGAGTTGATTTTGAATAAGGAAAATAAGGCTTTCCTTGTAAAAATGAAAATAACAGACTGTATTTCCGAATTATGCATGTTAATGCCTTTATTAATCAAATACAAATCAGTTTTTGAAGATGAACCAGTTCAAAAAAAGGAATCAGTCATACATAAACATTATATAAATCGTGAAGAAATCGGGATTATAACAGACAAAAACGGAAAGTATGTTTTTTACAAAGATTCAGATGGAAAAATATGGAGGGAAAGAAGATGAAAATTAAGAACTTATTGTTTTTATCAGCCTTTCTGTTTGCATCATGTACCTCAACAAAAGGTTTTAAGGGTAGGGCAGATTTCTGCGGCATTCTTACTGACAGTCAGAATCATGGCTTAAGCGGATATACAGTTTGCATTAACGGAAATAAAAAATGCGTTACTAATGACAGTGGAGTTTTTGTTTTTGCTGATATTAAATCGCAGAACATAACAGTTTCCGGATATAAAAATGGTTATGAGAAGATAGCATGTGAGACTTATTTTTATGATGAAAATAATTTTTTCTGTTTCACAGTTAAGACAAAAGAAGAAGTAATAAAGGAAATTGAATTCTGTCTTGAAGAAAAAGAATATTCAAAAGCTGAAGAATTAATAGATTCAATTGATTATTCAAATGATGACGAAAAAATAGAATTTCTTAGAAGTATCGTAAGTTATTTAAAAAATGAAAATCAAAAAGCAGGCAGGGCAATTTCTAAAATCAAGTACAGTGATGAATATATCGAAAGGTATAAATTGATTCTTAAGAATAAAAGAGGAAAAAGATAATGAAAAGCAAAGTCTATAAATTTGTATTAATTCTACTCAGCTTTTTAACTGTCGGATTGTTTGCAGGATGTAATTCAATACAGCTTAATAATTGTCCATATTTAATAACAGAGCAGTACATCTCTTATGACAATGCAAATGAATATTTTAGTTATGCCGGTGCTTTCTTTTCGATACGTAATACTTCTTCAAAAACAATAAGTAAAATTACAATTTGTTTTTCACTTTTTGATGAAGAAGGAAATGTTTTAGGAATGGGAAACGGTCAATATAAAAGTACATTCGAAGGAGAAATATCAGCTGGTAAACAGAAAGAAATAATTTTAAGTCTGGATAACATCCTTGGTAATGTCAATGAAGCAGAATGCAAAATAGATTTTGCTTATGTAAGTGAAATTACATATACGGATGGAATTGTCTGGAATGATTATTTAGGGCTTTATTCATTATAGGAGGTAAAAGATGAAAAAGTTTTTTAAGTTATTAACAGTTGTTGCATTTGTTTTTATGTCATGCGATATGAATGTGCCTGAAAACAGTGTTTTACAACAAAACCAGGAAAAACAGATTGTTGAAGAAGAAATTGAAGAAGGAAAGAATGTATTGGAAGAATCTGTTGAAGAAAGAAAAGAAAATGAAGTGGAAATAAGTAATGAAGATGAAGAATTTCAGGAAGATGCTGAAACGGATGAAGAAGTAGAAGAAGAAAACGAAAATGAAAAAGAAATAGCATCAGAAAAAACAGAAAATAATGCAGAAAAGACAGAAGAAAAAGAAGAAGAACAAATAATTGAAGAGAAATCCGAAAAAAATGAAACAGTCCTGGAAAATGAAAATACCGAAAATCAAAAACCAGAAAAATCAGAAAAAATAGAAAAGACAGAACAAACAGAACAAAAAAATAATCTCTCAGAAGAAATAAATAACGAAGTTAAACCAGAAAAGAAAGAAGAAAATGAAAAAAATGACAGTAAAACAATAAATGATTCAGCAGAAAATAAAACGAAAGAGATTGAGCAGGAAGGAAAATCGGAAGAAAATATATCTTCAGAAAAACAAGAAATAAACGAAGATAATAAACAGGCAGAAAAGATCTCGGAACAAACAAAAAAATCAGATGTAGATATAAAAGAAAATAAACAAGAAAACGAAAATATAAATGAAAAGACTGAAGAAGAACAATTTGACGTAATGGAAGAAAAAGAAGATAAAGACTCTAATCTGTTGAAAGAAAATGAACCAATAATAAAGCAATGTGAAGAAAATGAACCTAATGAAAATATAAAAACAGAAAACGAAATATATCAAGAAGACGATGAATTTGAAAATAAAGATGAACCTGAAGAGAAAAAACAGGAAACTAATGAAGAAACAAATCAGAATGAAACTCAAGAAAATAATGACTCTACAGTGGAAAATCAGCAGGAAGATATAGAACAGAATCCTGAAATAAATGATAAGGCAGAAAATGTTATTGATGAAGAACAATCTGATATAAATGAAAATACAGAAATTGAAAAAGAAACTGAAAATAACGTAAGTGAAAACATTGAAGAAGAGAAAAATTCTGAAGAAAATACTTTTTATTGTGACGAATATGATGTGTCAAATCCTATGATGCCAAAGGCATGGACAATAATGATGTATATGCCTTATTCAGAGGAAGAAGAAATCTATTCATTAATAAACAGTCTGGAAGATATAAAGATATCAGAAAATATTAATTTACTTTTATTTTATGACGGAAAAATAACAGATTATGATGAAAAGGATGTTTCGACTCTTTTACGTATTGAAAACGATGTAACTGATAATAGAGACAAAATAAATTCCTTAAAGTGTAATATGGAATCGAATGATTATAACTTCGGTTCTTCAGAAACTCTTTCTTCGTTTATTAATTATACAAAAACAGTATATCCTGCCCAAAAGTATGGAATTATATTCAGAAATACTTTAGGGGAAATGTCAGCAAAATATCCTGCTTTTGCTATAGCTAAAGATGATGAAAGTGAAGATTATCTTTTTATAGATGAAGTACGACAGTGTCTGGAAACTTTTTTTCTTAACGAAAAGCTTGAGTTTGCTGCCCTCGATATGAATTTTGCATCGAGCCTTGAATATGCATCGGAATTGAAAACTACAGTGGAATATCTTGGCGGAGTAGAAGGTTTTGCAGATAATTTTAGATTTGAATACGCACAGTGGCTTTCGAAAATAGATGAAAGTTGTGAAGACGGAAAAACTGCATTAATGTACCTGAATGAAACATACGGTTCGTCAAAAAACAGGTTTGCAGTTCTCGACTTAAATATAATAGATGATATTCTTACAAAATTAAATGAAATAAGTTACGAGACAGGAAAAAAGCTTATTAACCAGACTCAAATGAATATGGTTAAGGAAAAATATACAGGAAAAATCAATGCAAAATATTATGATTATCAGAATTCTGATGTCATTTATTATAATTTATCAGATTTCGTTAAAAAGATTAGAAATAAATACTATACGATTTTAACTGACCTTGATGGAGAATTCCAGATTCTTGTTAATCAGGCTGTATGTAATGTTGAGCCTAAAGAGACAAAATCATGGGTATTCGGTAAATATCCATTTTCATTCTGTTATAGCTTTATTAATGATTTGAACGAAGAAATACACCAAGTTCCAGAAAAAATAAATAACACATCAAATCCAGAAGACGTACTTGTATGTGCTAGAACTGCAGATTTATTTTATGCAGGAAACAATTCATATCCGTCGTTAATTGACAGGCTTGTATTCGAAGAATTTGGAGGTAATGAAAATGAATAAAAAAAATATTATGCTGTTTGTAGCCGTTTTTGTTACAATAACTTTAAGTTTTGCCGAATATTACACTTATAATCCTGAAACAGGACATATGGATCCACATAGTTCCCTTGGACCTTCTGGTTCAGAAGTAGGTTCTGGTGGTTATGGACCTCAGATAGACAGCAAAGAAGTTGAAGAATGCCAGACCGAAGCTGAAGAGCTTGAAGATTTAATTAATGATTTACTGGATGATTCTCCTGAAACAGATAATGAAGAACCTGATGATGAAAAATCATTGCTGGAAGACGAATATGTTGAAAATGCTTTGGAAGACAGCTCCGACTCTTCTGTAGAAGGCAATGACAGTAATTCTGAACCGCCGGTTACGGAAGGAGATCCTGTTTTTATTGTAACCGGACAATATTCAATAAAGGAAAATGATGTAAGTTTTATTTGGGGAATCAACACATTCTGCATAGAAAGAAATTATCTGTCATTCAATTATCCGGAAGGATCTTTTGGAAAAAACTGGAATTGTTCTCTTGATGCAAGGTTAGTGTTCGGAATTCCTTCCGAAAATAAACTTAATGAAATACATAACATTAAAGAAAGAATACAGCAGTGCAGGACAAAAAGTGCATCTTTTATTTCATATGTGCCATCTCTTTCTGAAAAACTAAAAGCTCTTGAACAAAAATGTGAACTTATAAATAAAGAATTCATTATAAATGGTGTCTCAAATGAAAAATCTCTTTATGGTAAGGCAGAGGATTATTATCCACAGCTAAAATACAATCAGATTATTCATATAAGTGGAAACGGTGGCGTAGAAACTTTTACTTATGATTCTTTGGAAAATTGTTTTATACCGGAAAATGTCAGCATAAAGAAAAGAATAAAAATTACTTATGATCAGCAGAAAAAAATATTTACAATAAGTAATATAAATGGAAATAAAAAGACATTCAGCACAGAGGGATTACCGTTATCGGAAAGTGACAGATATGGTTTGAAAATAGAATATATTTATGACGATAATTCTTTTATTAAGGGAATTGTTCACAATGACAAAGAATTGATTACTATATCAAGAAATGAAAACGGAAAAATTACATCAATAAAAAATAATCTTACTGAAAAAACAATACATTACAGTTATTCTGCGGATATGTTGAAAAAAGTTATTGATTCACAAGGTGATTCTTATTCATACGAATATGATGAAGAAAATGATCTGAAGGAATTAATAAAGCCTGATGAAAGTAAGTCTAAGGTATATTATTCCTTTTTTAATGTGAATGGAAAAAGTAAAAAAAGGGTAGTGTCTCATGTGGATGAAGAAGGTTTTGCAGAAACTTACAGTTATGATGATGTAGAAAAAACTGTGACTTATAACGATGCTGATGGATTGAAAAGTGTTTATAAAATAGAAAACTCAAATATAATTCAGCAGCAGACTGACGGTAATCCGTCAATATTCTGGCAGTATAATTCCGAAGGTCAGATTATCAGTAAAACAGATTATTTTGGAAGAACAGACTACGAATATGATGAATTGGGAAGAATCAAAGCAAGTATAAAGGACGGAAATTTAAAGAAATGGGAATATTCAAATGAATACGGTTTTTGTACTCAATATAATAATGAGGAAAACACAGAATATCGCTATGACTATGATGATAAAGGCAATTGCATATTAAAGTCGATTGGTGGATATCCCGTAAACAGTTATGAATATGAATCCTGGGGTGGTATAAAGAAAAAAGACGGTTCTGATGGTACAAATAATTATGAATATAATACAAATTATCAGGTTATTTCAGATAAGTATTTTTCATACGAATATAATACACATGGAGAAATGATTGCAAAAAGAGACCGTCTGAATAATAAGTACAGTTACGTTTATGATGAAAGCGGAAAAAAACTGACTGTTACAGATCCTTGTGCTTTAGAGACTTCATATATTCTGAATAACAGGAAAGATATTGAAAGAATAATCAGTTATGATACAAAAAATAAAATTTATGAAATAACTAAATTTGTATATGACAGGCGTCATTTGATAAAGGAAATATATTCATGTAAAAGCATTTCTGAAGCACCAGATGAAAAATCCTTTACTCTCTTAAAATCATGTAAGTATACTCCTGCAGGCAGAATATCTAAAATAGTATTGTGGAATTATGGTAAAGCAAGACAGAATGATGGAACTGGTATATGTACTGAATATGTATATGACCAAAAAGAAAGCTCTGTTACAACAAAAAAATATTTTGTTGATGAAAATTGTAATAGAACAAGTAATGAAATAAGCAGTAAAACACAGTGCGTATATGAAGATGAAATTAAAAAGATAAATGTAAGTACTTCAGACAGCAGTATTCTTTATGAATATATACAGAATGGTTTGCTTTCAAAAATAAAAATGCCTGATGGAAAAACAGAAGAATATTCATATGATAAAGCTGGAAAAATTATAGAAATAAAAAATATTTTTGGTGGAACCAAATCAATAAGTTACGGTGGAAATGGAAATATCAACAAAATAATCAATGATAATACAATTGAAGAAAATTTTGATTATTTTGAATACGGCTTGCTAAAGGAATATAGTTCCAATAACGGGAATCGCATGAAATTTAATTATGAAGATGATGGAATTACAAAGCAGAATACAATTAATAAGAATCTTGGAACTGAGAGAAAAATCTATGATTCACTTGGTAATTTAATTGAATATATAGTTAAGGATAAAGACGGTAAACTTCTACTGGATAATACAGTAACTTTTTCAAATAATTACAGAAATGCTTCGGTAGTCAGCAATGGTGTAGAATATGAAAATAAATATGATGGTTTTGGAAGATGCATTTATTCAGCAAAAGAAAATGCAGAATATGAATATGATACAAGAAATAATATTGTCTTAATAAAAAAGACTTCTGGAAGTAATGTAACTACAACAGATATTCAGTATAACGCTCTTAATGATATAAGTTACGTAAAAATGCCTTCAGGTAATCAGATAAATTATTACTATGATGCAGAAGGAAATCTTCTTAAGAAGACAGATTCAGAAGGTGTTGTTTGGGAAGGTACTTACTATTCCAACGGCAAATTAAAGACTGAAAAAGGAAGGCTTCTTCCGTTAAAAGAGTATTTTTATGATGAAGCGGGAAATCTTACTGGTATTAATGAAGCAGGAGATTTACTTTGCAGAATATCTTATGTAAACAATGAAAATAAAGTAATTATTACTGATGCTGAAGGTAACAGTTACACAGAATATTATGATCAAAGCGGCAGAATAAAAGAAATTAATGATAGAATGAATAACCGGAAGAAAATTGATTATTTTACAACTAATAGGAAAATTACTGATTATAACGGTAATAAGATAAATGCAACAGATGAACACTATAATGGTATATATAAAATTAATTATGATAGCAGAGATTATGATGAAATAAAGTTTAATATCCTGAATCAGATTACTTCAATAGCAAACAGAAATTCAAAGGAAATATATGAATATGAAAACAACAGGCTGAAGAAACAGATTGTTGAAGGAAAAGAATATGTTTATACATATGATTCAAAAGGAAGAAAAAGAACAATACGTGGACCAGATATAAACCAATATTTTACCTACAATGACGATGATACAGTAAAGCAAAGTGTATGCAATGATCTATCAGTAAGTTATGTATATGATAGCAACGGAAATGAAATATCTTCATATTCAACAGACGGAAATGTTATCAATAAGGAATATGATGCAGTGGGAAGAATTACATCTATCGTTCAGAAGAATAAACAGGGTAATTATCTTTTTGATGAATATTATTTTTATGATGAAGATGGAAGAATTGCCTGTGTTTCTGATCATGAGGGAAATGTTTCCTTATTTGAATATGACAAGCATGGAAGACTCGTTAAGTCAATAATTCCATATGATAAAGAAATTGAAACTAAGTTTAAGGAAGAATATTCAGACTCTGGTGATGAACCTTTAAGAAATGTAATTTATAAAACACTGATAATACCGGAAGAATATCTTATAAAACTGAAGAAAATATGGAGTAAAAACAGGATCCGGTTGCCAAAAGCCCAGAATGGACAGGTAATATGGACTGAATGTTATGAATATGATTCAAGAGGAAATAGAGTAAGAAAAGAAACCCCTGCCGGTACCATCAATTATTACTATGATAAGGAAAATCGTCTTGTAAAATACGGTGATAAGAACTTTGTGAATGTAAGTTATGATAAAAATGGTAATATGATACTAAAAGAATCATTTTACAAAACAACAAAATTGACTTACAGTTTAAATAACCGGATTACTAATATTGTTAATCTGAATAAAAAGGATAATGTAAGCGAATCATTTATTTACACCTATGACGCTCTTTCTCGCCGCATAACTAAAAGCAAAAACGGACGGCAGACAATGCGTACTGTATATGATGGATTTTCAATGAATCCTCTGACTGAATACAGAATAAGCGGTAAATCTCAAAACAATATTCCTCGGGAATACAAGGCTTCAACTGAAACTTATTTTCCGGAGCAGAGATCGTTCCTGTATGTAAACAATATGCTGCGCGGTCAGACATCACCTTCAGATGCTTATGTATTCTGTAATGATTTACGAGGAAGCATTCGTTCTGTTAATTCTGTAAAAAAGGCAAAAACCGATTTTATAGATTATGACGCTAATGGAAATCCTTCGATAATATCTAACAGTAAATCTGCAGTTGCTCAGAAAGAAGCTGATTCATTCGGTCTCGACAGATTGTACTGTGGTAAAGAGTACGATTCTTCAAATAACCTGTATGATTATGGTTACAGGTATTATTCTCCTTTCAATAGTACGTTTTCTTCTGCAGATCCTGTCCTTGATGGTTTTAACTGGTATTCTTACTGCGCAAATGATCCTGTGAACTTCCTGGATCCGGATGGGTTAACACTATTACAAGTTTATTATAATTTTAAGATGCAGAATGAATTATGGGGAGATAAACTTGTTGGACGTGCTACCGAAAAGGAAATCAAATTTATAGAGACCATAAATACTAATGGTGAAAAGGAAAAAAAAGAAATTGTGCTGAATGATTTAAAATCAATAGGGTGTGCAATTACAGTGATGTCAAATCTTATTTCTTCATCTATCGATAAAGATGTAACACCAAATGATATTAATAATATGAAAGAAGTTTTTTCTGAAAATAAAGGGGAAGAATCTGATTTAGATATGAAAAAATTGGGTGATGAATATGGTCTGAAATTTGATTATTGGACAGCAGAAAAGACAAATTTAGCAAATAAATTATTAGAAATAAAAGGAAGTAATGAACCTTTATACGTGGTGGCAAATGTTAAATATACATTGGAAGGAAACACCCATTGGGTTTCTGTGCAAGATACAGTAGAAATGGATGGAAAATTTTATCTTAATATAAAAGGCTCTTCAATAAATGATAAAAAGAGTAGTCGCAAAAGAGATGGATGGATTGAAAAAGACGGAAAAGTATTAATTGAAATTGATGAAGTTGTAAAATTATACACATTCGATGCAACCGATGCAAAAGATAGAGAAGAGGTGTTATGTTCAAAATGAGAAAAAATGTAATGTTAAAGTATGTTATTCTTCCTTTATTGATTTGTATGTTATTTTCATGTAATAAACAAAAAAATGAACAACAATTAGAAGATAACAATAATCTTCAAAGAGAGTTTGTTCTTGCAAATATTTTGGAAGAAGATAAAGAAATAGTATTGCCGTCTCCTTCTTTTAACGAAAAAGGATATTCTGCATATGTATTGAAGAAAGAAACTGAAATAAAGGATAAACCAAAGTCGAATTCAAATACAATAGGAAAAATTTCCTTTTATAATCAATTTTCCGTTATTGCTACTTGGTTAGAAAAAGAAATAATTGATGGAGAAGAAGGTTTTTGGTGTTATGGAAAAGCTAGTTCCAGTTCTATCAGTGAATACGGATGGATTTTTTCTAAAGATTTGAATATACCAGAAACAATTGATATATCTGAATATTTAACAGATGGAATCGTATATCAAAATGAAAATGGCGATGACTATATTAAAATTACAATAAAAAGACATGGTCCAGATTTTTCTAATGAACAATTTGTGTTAAAAGTAAATACAAAAGAATCTTCTTTATTTTATTCCTTAGCAGAAAAGAAAAATACTGCAGGACAATGTTTTGATCCCCGGGGAACTTTTGAATGGGTTGAGGAAGAACAAATATTAAAACCAATTATTTGGGAAGATATATTACAAGAAAGACAATAACTATAGACCTGTTAGCAAAAGAAAAACAAACCCAATAATTTTTAACTAAAAACTTACAATTCCCCAATTGAAGTTATCTGTATTTATCGAAAATCCCGACAACTTCATCTTTGGAATCAAGGAATAGTTTTGCCAGAACGGGATCAAAATGTGTGCCGGAAGATTCTTCGATGATTTCGAATGCTTTTTCAAGTGACATTGGTTCCTTATAGCAGCGTGGAGAAACAAGGGCATCAAAAACATCAGCAATGGCCATGATTCTTGCAGAAAGAGGAATGTCATTTCCCTTTAAGCCGGAAGGGTAGCCGGTACCGTCGTATTTTTCGTGATGATATGCGGCGATATCTGCTGCCGTTTTTACGTATCCTTCATCTGCAAATTTAAGGACATCTTTGACAATCTGTTCACCTTTTGTTGTATGCTTCTTTATTTCATCAAATTCTTCTGGAGTAAGTTTTCCCGGTTTTTGTAAAATTGAATCTGGAACGGCAATCTTTCCAATGTCGTGCATAGGGGCTGCTTTAATGTAACAATTGATTGTTTCTTCTGTAAGTTCCGGAAAATTTCCTGTAAGGAATGCTTTTGTCGCAATAAGCTGAACATAATCCCTTGTCCTTAGTACATGGTCTCCCGTATCATTGTCGCGTTCTTCAATAAGGTTTGAAAGGCTTATGATAGTGTTTTCCTGAATGTTGATTAATCTTTCTTTCTGAAGCTGAATTTCCTGTGACTGATTCAATACTGCATCTTCAAGGTAATGCTTGCTTACGATAAGATTGTTTTTCTGCTGTTCAAGTTCAATGTTCTGTATTCCAAGCTGACGGTTCTTTTCTTCAATTTCACGCTTGAATTTTTCCCTTTGCGAAATGATTTTTCGTTTGTAGAAAGAAAAGAAAATGAGTGATATGCAGAAGATTGCATTGTTGATGTGAAGGTCCGGTTCTGGATTTGAAGAATTCAGATTCAGATACATCAGCAGAAAATAAAATGCCGTAATGATGATTGTGTAAAATAAAGGACTAAGTTCAAAAACAAGAATCAGCAGGAATATTGCAAAGTAAAATGAAATGACAAAAGAAAAAGTAATGGCTTCAAAGAAATTATACATAAGTGACAGGCAGACTATTGTACATGCAAAAGTGACAATTCCCTGATTCAGATAATAATTGTTTTTGTTTTTGATTAATCTGGAAACAATTAAAAAAAGAATGCAGTTTGCAATCAAAATAATGTAATAAATTATATATGGTATGTTGTACGGAGGTTCTGCTGCTAATTCCATCAGCAGAAAAATTGCTTCACATAGAATGAAGAAATAGGAAACTATCGTACAGTATTTTATATTTTTCTGAGAAATGGCAAGTTTGGTTTCTTTGGGAATAAAAAAATATTCTTTGATTCTGGCTGATAAACTTGTTTTCATTTAAAATAAGTTCTCCTCAACTTAATAAGTATACCATAATAACCTACAATTTTTAACCTAAAAATTACTATAAAAATCCTCACTCGTGATTTATAATTCATTTACCAGAACAGTGTACGGGGGATTTTATGTCGTTGAAGAAAGATTTTATGTGGGGAGCAGCCACAGCTTCATATCAGATTGAAGGTGCCTGGAAGGAAGACGGAAAAGGCCTTAATATATGGGATGATTTTTCTCATCAGAAAGGAAGGGTAGAAAACGGCGGAACCGGTGACGTTGCGTGTGACCATTATCATCTTTATAAGGAAGACGTTAAGCTTATGGCTCAGATGGGGCTTAAGGCTTACAGGTTTTCGCTTTCATGGTCGCGCATTCTGCCTGAAGGAACCGGTAAAGTAAATCAGGCTGGAATTGATTTCTACAGCAATCTTATTGATGAACTTTTAAAATACAACATTACTCCGTTCATTACGATATTCCACTGGGATCTGCCGTATGCGCTTCACTTGAAGGGCGGCTGGCTTAATCCTGAAGCAAGTACATGGTTTGAAGAATATACGCAGGTAATTGCTAAAGCATTTGGCGACAGGGTAAAGAATTTCATTACACTTAACGAACCGTCAGTCTTTATGGGATGCGGTTACTGGCACGGTGTTCATGCTCCGGGAATCAAGTACGGCATGCGTGACATTCTGCAGATTGGCCACAACATCCACATGGCTCACGGTAAGGCTGTAAAGGTTCTGCGGAATACGGTTCCTGATGCTAAAGTCGGAATTACTATTGCTACTCAGCCAAAGATTCCTGTTACTCCTGCTGATGAAGAATCTGCATACAGTTCATATTTTGAAGGCGGTTTTGGAAACGGAAATTTCATGTGGACTGCAGATTACTGGCTTGATCCGATCGTGTTTGGCAGGTATCAGGATAAGCTTATTAAGGAAACAGGTGATTTATTCCCAAAGTTTACTTCAGAAGACATGGCTTTGATTTCGCAGAAAATTGATTTTATTGGCCTTAACATTTACGAAGCTCAGTATGCAGGTGATTATGTTCGTCCGCAGGGACAGGCACATACTGAACTTTCGTGGGATGTTTATCCGGATGCACTTGAATGGGGAATCAAACTTAATTACAAACGCTACGGTCTTCCAATCTACATTACCGAAAACGGCCTTTCTGCTCACGACTGGGTAAGCCTTGACGGAAAAGTTCATGACCCTAACAGAATTGATTTTCTTCACCGCTACCTTAACGGACTCAAGCGTGCTGCCGAAAGCGGCTGTGACGTAAGCGGTTATTTCCACTGGTCGCTCATGGACAACTTTGAATGGGCAAAAGGCTACAATCCGCGCTTTGGCTTAGTGTATGTCGATTACACGACGCAGCAGCGCATACTCAAGGATTCTGCTTACTGGTATAAGGAAGTAATTGAGTCTAACGGGGAAAAGCTCTGATTCAAAACGGCTGGCTTAATTGGAAACAACAGTAATTCCAACGCCAGTCTTTTTGTAGCAGCGCAGAAGTTTTTTCTGTGCATTGAACCGCTTGAAAATTTCAGTAAGGCTCAGTCCGTCTCTTTTGCGTGCACGCTTAAGACGCGTAAGGAAAGGTGCATCGACAAACAGAATATGCTGGCAAAGATTCATGAGATCAGGAGTCTTGAATAAAAGAGTTGCGTTAATGATTATTTTTTTATCCTGATTCTGCTCAATAAAATCCTTAATCTGCTTAGTGATTACCGCGTAAACAATGTTTTCCTGAATCTCAAGCAGATCGGGTATGGAAAATAAAAGTTTGCCCAAAGCCCTGCGGTCAACCTTACCGTCACTTTCACGCTTTATGTTGATGTTCAGTTTTTCTGCATAAGGTCCGAATGTTTCAAATATCTTGTCCTGCGCCAGGTCGATTGCGTTGTGAACGTAAATGTCTGCATCAAGAGAAGTCCATCCTTCCTGTTCCAGCTGAGAGCAGATATAGTTTTTGCCTGCAGCCATTTTGCCCGTAACGCAGATGATTTTATATTCACTGACAATGGTTTTTGCTTTTTCAATACTAACGCTTTTCATTCGTATAACCTTAACTGAATTCTATTACAAAAAAAAACTGTTTTCAATATAAATGAAACAAGTGCATATTGCAGTAAGAAAAAGTTGTGATTAAAATATTCGTATGTCATTCAGCAGAATCAGCTTTAGTGAAGCAATCAGAAAAATAATAATAATCATTTTAGGCTCAGTCGTGGCTGCTTACGGAATGTGTCTTGCAATTCATGCAGGCTTTGGAAGCGCAACACTTGCTGTTTTATGGCAGGGGCTTTCGCTGACATTCGGCATAACGATAGGGCAGGCTTCGCTTATTGTTGCCGGCGTAATGATTCTGTTTGCATTTTTCTATGACCGCAAGCAGATTTTTGTAGGCACAATCCTTTACCAGATAATTTATTCTCCGTGCATGGATCTGTTTGTTCCGCTTTTACGGTATTCAGATAATGCTGCAGTTAATTTTGCAATAATGGTTCTGGGAATCGTAATATTTTCTGTGGGAACTGCAGTTTATTCTTTTGCTGACTGGGGACGCGGTGCTTACGAAGCTGTCATGTTTTCTTTTGTCGACAAGAACGGATTTCAGCCTAAGTGGGTTAAGATGATTCTTGATGCCGTAATGGTAATTCTTGGAATGATTCTTGGCGGTAAGTTCGGCTGGTGTACTGTGTTTACTGTTTTGATTTCGGGGTTTGTAATTCAGTGGACGCTTAAGCTGCTCAGGAAATTTCAGTCGTAATGACTTTAGTCGTAACGACTTTAGTCGTAACGTACTTCAAAATAAATGTCATATTCGCTTAGCGGTATTTCTTTTTTCTGTGCTGACATTATTTCAATAAATGGTGCACGCTCAAGAGATAAAATCATTTTTTCAATAGTTTCTCTTCTTCCCTGAACTTCCATCAGAACAGTGCCGTCATACTGATTGCATACCCATCCTGTAAGGCCAAGCCTGTTTGCAGTTTCGCGGGCAGTAAAGCGGAAACCAACGCCCTGGACTCTTCCGTCAAAGATTATGCGGTAACGTACTTTTTCTGATGATGATTGTTCCATTTTGTAATTCTACACAATTTTGAACCGAGGGGACAGACCCCTCTGCTGTTAGCCAAAGAAATGTGTTCCGAGGGGACAGACCCCTCTGTTATTATCCAAAAAAAATGTGTTCCGAGGGGACAGACCCCTCATTTTTATACAAACAGACACGTTCCAAGGGGACAGACCCCTTAAACCGGCATATTCCCGTGCTTCTTCGCCGGAGCCGCACCGCAAGCCTTATCCGAAAGCACCTCAAGCGACTGCACAATATATTTACGAGTTTCCGTACATTCAATAATCGCAGAAACAAGCGAACTTGAAGCCGCAATCTTAGGATTCATAAAGCTGCTCCTGTATTCTTCAATCTTCTGCTGAACAAGCGCTTCGTTACCGCCAGCCTTGATTTCCTTAGCGTAAAGAATACCCGCAGCACCTTCAGCCCCCATAACCGCAATTTCCGAAGAAGGCCATGCGTAAATAAAATCAGCACCAAGAGTTTTGGAACACATTGCAATGTAAGCCCCGCCGTAAGCCTTACGCGTAACGACAGTAATCTTAGGAACAGTAGCCTCACTGTAAGCATAAATTATTTTAGCCCCGTGTCGTATGATTCCCTTCTGTTCTTCCTGAGGCCCCGGAATAAAGCCAGGCACATCAACAAAAGTAATGAGCGGAATGTTAAAACTGTCGCAGTACCGTACAAAGCGTGCAATCTTGTCGCTAGCGTCACAGTTCAATACTCCGCCAAGAGCAGCAGGATTGTTAGCAACAATGCCAACAGTCTTTCCTTCAACAGTAGCAAAACCAGTAACAGCGTTAGGTGCAAATTCTCCGCTGACTTCAAAAAAGCTGTCGTCGTCAGTTACGCAGTCAATTACAGTCTTCATCTGGTAGCCCTGAGTAGAGCGCTCCGGTAAAACAGAAGCAATTGCCTTAAGCTTATGCTTTTCATCGTAACGGAAGCTTTTCTGCATTTGCTGTTCGCCAAAAGAGTGGGGAATATAGTCGAGAAGGGTACGTACTTTTTTATAGCAGCTCAATTCGTCAGCTTCACGGAAATTAGAAACGCCGCTTATTTTGGAATGAATTGACGGTCCGCCAAGATTTTCTTCAGTAATATCCATGAACATTACGCTTTTGACAACCTTAGGTCCCGTAATGAACATATAGCTTATTTTTTCCACGCTGAATATAAAGTCTGTAAGTCCAGGAGAATATACTGCTCCTCCTGCACAAGGGCCGGCAATTATGCTTATCTGCGGAATTGAACCGCTGGCCCTTACGTTCTGAAAAAACAGTTCGCCAAAGCCCGCAAGCGAATCAACTCCTTCCTGAATTCGTGCCCCGCCAGAATCCATAATGCCTATTACAGGACAGCGTGCGTCTATTGCCTTTGAAATAAGTTCAGCTATTTTCCTTCCGTGAACAAGTCCAAGGCTTCCTCCCTGAACAGTAAAATCCTGAGCGTATACTGCAACTTTTTTTCCGTTGATTTTTCCAAAACCGGTAATAACTCCATCGTATGGAATTACTTTGTCTGCCATTCCAAATGAAGTGCATCTGTGGCTTGCGTCGTAATATATTTCAAAAAATGAATCTTTATCGCATAAGGCATTGATCCTTTCGATAGCGTGAAGTTTGCCTTTTGCGTGCTGTTTTTCAAGATTGTATGTTTTTTCCACCATTTTCAGCCCCTTTTTCATTTAAGGGAATTGTAATGGTGAATAAATTAAAAGTCAATATGACAAATAATGTGAAAGTGTCAATCTCTTCTAGAACCCAAGGGCTTTTTCCATTGCAGAAACTTCTCTGCTTATGGCGTCTTCTGCTTCCCTAAGTTCAAAGTCTGTACTGATAAAGTCGTATTTTTCCTTAAGGATTTCAGCTGTTTTGTAAACATCGCCTGTTTCAGCTTTTGCATTGTTGTAGTCGCTTATGAATTCTGTAAAGTTGATTACATTTTCATTCTGAGTCTGATTTATGTCTGTAATGATCCATCTGTTCTTTTTGAATGTAAGCGTAAGAATGTCTTTTTCTTCAATTATTGTAAGTTCTTCGACTCCTGTTACGTAAGAAAGCTTGTATTCAGCAGTAATTATTTTTGTGTCTTTGTCAGCGAGAATTTTTCCGTCTTCTTCGGTAAGAGGTGCAGGCTTTGTCTTTTTCTGAATGCCTTCCCTGTAAAGGCTCAAAGGCTTACCGTCTGCCGTAACCTGCGAAAGTCCAAAGATAAGGTATTTGTTTTCATTGTTGTAATTGAGCCAGTAAGCTGTTGGAACAAATTTTTCATCAGCAATGTATGCTTCACGCTGTTTTGTCGTAACGTAAAAGTTTGCAGCAGAGTCAACCATACCGTTTGCGTTTTTGCCCTTAACGCATTCCTGTGCTGCAGGTATGTTCAGTGAGTTGAGGGAAGAGTAGAACAATTCAACTGTTTCAAAAGAAGTAAGACCTTTAGTAGTTATTGTTTTCTGATCATTGTCAACTGAAGTAAAGAACAGGAAAAGCATTACTGCGATTACACATGTAATTACTGTAACAGGTGTGCTGTTGTGGCGGAACCATCTCTTTACTGCAAGCTTCTTTGCCTTCTTTTCATAGCGTGCCTTTACTGCTGCAGAGAATTTTTCAATGCTTACAGAAAGCTTTCTTTCTGCTGTATTAAGTGAACCGTCTGCGTTAAGGCTTCCGTCACTGTTAAGCCCGAGTTCTTTGTATAAAAGCTCAAGCGGGAATTCAACGCCTGCCCTTAGTATGCGTTTTTCCTGCAGTTCGTTCTTAGCTTTAGTTGCTCCTTCAAGAATATTCTGCGTAATCTTTTCGTTAAGAGAGCGCTTGTCTGCAAGAGGAGCTTTCTTATGCCGTTCAGTTTTTGCCTGGCGTAAAAGTGAATTGTCAATGAAGAATGCAAGGCTTTCGTCAACTCCGTAAAGCTTGTCTTCAAGGCGTACAAAGTTGTGGTCAATATAATCTTCGTGGTGAATGGAACGGTCTTTCTGTGCGAAAGGAAATTCTCCGGTTAACGCACGGTAAGCAATTACGCTCTGAATGTAACGAAGTGCTGCTGGGCCCTTGATGCTTCTGCAGATATATGCATTTTCTTCTTCAAGATAATTTTCGTCGCGCAAGGGAGTAACTGCATTGTCAAATACAGTTTCCGGAAGGAATATCAGTTTTGTAAAGTCGTCTGCAATGAAAATACCGCCCGCACCGTTTGCAGGAAGTTTTACGCTTCGTTCTGCAGCAGCTTCCATTACGGAACACACAAGGCCTGCTGCGTAACTGTATGCAGCTTTTGATTCAGTGTCATCGAAATAAGCTTTCAATGTCTTTCCTGCAAAAGCCTTTCCCGTAACAAACACTTTTTCGTTCATGTGCTTCATTACGATGTTTGTTTCGTTTTCATCAGAGGCCTGAATGTAAGCACCTGTAAAGCCCCATGGAGTAAATTTCCAGGAACCGTCAGTAAGTTCTGCAAGCATTCCTTTTTCTGCAAGTCGTTCAGTGTAGCGGCTCTTTGCAAAGCCAGACTGATTCATTGCGGTGTCCAGGTATAAGCTTCCGTCTTTTTCAAATACTGCGTTACAGGTGTTCATTATGCATTCCTTTTAAAATAATTTTGCCGGCTGCTTTAACTGAATCAGTAAAATGTCAGCCGGTCTTTTTTTAACGTTTTTTGTCTGGTTCTGTTCCGTAAAGATATTTAAAGTAGTCCATCTTTGTGCTGTAAGTTGAATCAAAGCCCTTCATTGTCTGCTTGTAAGATTCAAGGCTTCTCCAGAACTCGTAGAACTGAGGATCCTTGTTGTAAGCGTTTGCATAAATTGCAGTAGCTTCAGCGTCGGCCTTACCTTTAATTTCTTCGCTTCTTCTGTATGCATCAGATTCGATTGTGCGCTTTTCGTTTTCGAGCTTACCGAGCCATTCAGCTTTCTTTCCTTCACCAAGTGAACGGTATGCCTGAGCGTACTGATTTCTTTCCTTAATCATTCTGCTGTAAACTGAATCTGTAAGTTCGTCACTGTATTTAATCTGGCGAGGAACAATATCAAGCAATTCAATGCCGTATTCGCCAACCATTTTTCTTGCTTCAACAGCCATTTCTTCGCAAAGGCGTGAGCGGCCTTTTGTAACTCTTTCGTTTGTCTGGCTTACGTTTACAAGAGCTTCAATCTGAGCTGTTTCATCTTCTTCGATTCCGCTGAACTGTGTGTCAGCAGGGCGTTCGTTTATAATGTTGCTGCTCCTTACAATTTCGCTGAGCCTGTTCTGTGTAATGATTGTTCTTGTTGAAGAATCAATTACGTCGCTGAGCTTGTTGTATGCTGCATCAAGTGTCTTGAATGACTGGTAGAAGAGTGCAGGGTCAGATATCCTCCAGCGTGTAGTAGTATCTACAATGATGAACTGGTTTTCCTTAGTAGGAATGCGTTCGTTGTCGCCGTCAAGAGAAAGAACCTTGCGCGGATAAATCGTAACTTCATCAATGAAAGGCATTTTTACGTAAAGACCTGCTTCTGTGTGTGAAGCAACAATCTG
>JAZUKU010000218.1:0-18432 GCA_045643485.1 Treponema sp.
CATGAACGGGTCTGTATCAAGATTGTCGAGTGGCAGTAACGTAAACGGACTGAATGCCTGCATCAATGCTTCTTCTGCAAACTCCATTTCACCGCCGTTAAGTATGCGTTCTGAATCTTCTTCGCTTAAAAGATTCCAGCGGTACTTGTACATAAAGTCAGTTACTTCACTCAGGTCGCTCAAGTTTGAATAAAGGCTTACCGTATTGAAATTATCACTGCCGTTAAGTTCATCATAAACGCTTGCTGCTGTCTGTCTTGCTTTTGAAAAATCCTTGTCAGCAACAAGAATAAAAACATTCTGTCCTACGACTTCAGTTAATTTTTCGTCTGCATTACGGACACCTTCTTCCTGAAACGGACGAGGAAACATATTGAATAAGTCTGCATCAATTTTTATTGCTGAACGGTTAAAGACAAATGTCAATCCAAAGAACAGGACAAGTACTGCATGGTAAACTATCCACGCAGAAAGAAAATGCCTGTTCTTAAGTTCATTTAGTTGAAAAGAGATTTTTTTCATCCGGTGAAAGATCCTTTGGATAAGAATGATTTGAAATTGCGTAAGACGTTGTGTTGCCAGAAGCTTCTGTCATTACGATTGATTCTAAAGTTGCATTTGTTCCCGTAAGCTCCAGTGAGCCAAGCACAGAAGAAATTGTACTGTCTTTTGGAACAAGTACTGCTTTCCACGAAGAACCGTCTGCTGAATTAAATGTTACGTCAAAGAGTTTTACAAGCTGACTGTAATCGTTTGAAAAAACTGCAATAAGTGTTTCTGCTACACTTGCAAACACTTTGTTGTCTGAAGTGTCAGTTACCTTTTTTGTTCCGTCTTTTGCAATCTGAATAATGCTTGTTTTGCCGACAACCATTGTTGAAGGAAAAGGTTTTTCTGTTTTCCAGACAATTCCTTCCAGGCTGAAAATAAATTCTCCGGAAGATTTTAATTCCCTTTTTCCCTTTGCGGAATTCATTGTCTTAGTCTGAACAAAATTTCCTTTTGTTATTTTGTTGACTGCAAGCTGATTGCATACGTTTTCAAACGTAATGCCGCTGGCTGTAACTTCTGCAGTAAAAACTACTGCAAGAAATAAAAGAACAGCTGTTCTAAAAAGTCTCTTCATGATTACAGTATATAAAAAAACATTTCTTTTGTCATAAAAACGTGTTTTTTTGCAGGAGAAATTCCATATACATGATTATGGTGGTATACTGTCTTTATGAATGAACATATCGTAAAAGAAAATACATATATACCTGCAGACATTTCTTCTTTTCCGGAAAAACCGGATCAGCCTCTGCTTAAACCAAAGCTTATTTACAATGCTGATTTTGAAAACAATTACCCGTTTCTTGACAGAAGCTTTAAGGGACGTTTTCTGAACTTCAGGATTTATGCAGGAATATTTTTCCTTGTTTTTCCATTACAGAAAATACGTTACGGTTTGAAAATTGTCGGACGAAAAAACATTACTAAGAATAAGAAACTCTTTAAGAACGGAGCAATGACTGTAAGCAACCATGTTTACAGATGGGACTTTCTTGCAGTATTACAGGCTGTGCGTTACAGACGCATGTGGTTTCCTGTAAAGTCGTACCAGGTTAACAGCGCTGACAGACACTACATACGTGGAGCAGGAGGAATTCCTATTCCGGAAACAATAGGCGCTTTCCGTCACTACACACAGGCTTTTGACAAACTTCATGCAGAAAAAAGATGGATTCATGTTTTTCCGGAAAGCTGCAGGTGGGATTATTACGAACCGATCCGTCCGTTTAAGCTGGGCGCTTTTAAAATGGCATACGGTTACAAGATACCTGTCATTCCATGCGTAATTTCTTTCCGCAAACCTACAGGGCTTCGAAAGCTTCTTGGCGTAAAGCATCCTCTTATTACAATAAGTATTGGAGAACCAGTTTTACCTGAACAGAAGGAAGGCTTTTCCAAGACTGAAAACTGCCGCGCTATGCTTGAAAACGCACACGCTCAAATGGTTAAGATGGCAGGTATTGAGAAAAATATGTGGCCAGCGGAGTCTGCTGACTAACGAGGGCAAATGACATTCCGGCACGACGTGAAGCTTCTCCGTCAGTGTCGTCCCTGTCACCCACTACAAGAATATTTTTTGGTTCAACATTTATTTTCTGTGCCAGCTGCAAAAGAGGTTCTGCTGCGGGTTTTAAACCGCCTGCATCTTCTGCAGACAAAAGTATGTCTGCAAGAGACGGATCAAGGCCTATTGCAGTCATTCTTTCGGCAACACAGCTGTAATCACTGTAGACAATTGTTTTTATTCCGGCCTTTCTTAAGTTACGGAAAATTTCTTCTGTCTGAGGAAATGCGTTGTATTTTTTCTGCAGGATTTTTGTCATTAACGGAAGGTATTTTCTGCTGTACCAGCTGCTTATTTTCTGCGGAGAGATTTTTGTCTGTCTGGAAATTTCGGCAAAGAATGCATTGTAAAATTCCTGCGAAGAGCCAAAGTATTTTCCCTTAAGTGATTTGCGCGCATTACGTTCAGCTTTCATTTTCAGTGACTGAAGCAGATGAAGAAGAACTAAATGTAAGGCAAAGTTTTTTTTGTCATAAAGAGTGCCGTCAAAGTCAAAGATGACAGCACTCTTGTTTTCCATAAGATTCATTTATTAACGAAGCGTAAATTACTTGCGGATTAATTCCTTGAACATAGCGTGGCGCTTTTCGTCCTGCATCAAGAGGTTGAGCTTGAACTGACCGTCGCGGGCACCCTGTAAAATACAGCGTTCCTTGTATGTTTCGAAAGATTCTTTCTGCATTGCGTGTGGAACCGGAAGGGCAATTCTTAATGAATCGCGTTTTGATTCATACTCACAGTTTACTTTCTTGAGCATTGCATCAACTGTTTCGTTGAATCTGTTCATTTCTGCTTCCGGCAAATCTACGTTTTCGAATTCATAGTAGAAGTGGTAAACGGAATTGTCTATGTCTGCAAAACCTACGAAGAATTTTGTCTTGATTCCAGTTTCTTCTTCTGCCATGTGAACTGCTTCAATAAACTGACGTTCGTGAAGCTTTTCGCCTGTCATTGAAATGATTCCGTTTATTTTCTGAATGAACTGAATTGTAGGAATTGTCTTGTAACGGCCTGTTACTTCAACAAGGTCATTCATGTTGTAACGGTAAAGACCTGCAAATGTTGTTACGAATACAGAATACTGCTTGCCTTCTTCAAGTTCATGAAGCTGAAGGAATTTAGGATTCGGGTTATCAATATCTTCTGCCTTAATGAATTCAAAGTAATGCATATGAGGGAAAAGAACTGTATCATTCTGTCCGTTAAGAACAAGTCCTGTACGGCATTCTGAAGCAAAGTAGCTGAATTCCTGATAGAGACATTTTTCAGGGAATGAGTCCTTGAACTTTTCCATATAAACTTTTGTATTACCGCATTTCCATGTTGTAAGAACCTGCATGTCAGGCCAGTAATGCTTTGGAAGAACGTTTCCGTATTTAGCCTTAAGGTCACGCAATTCCTGAGCGCGTTCCGGATTTGGCTTAAAGCATGGAGCAAGAGCAGCCCTGATTTCCGGAGCAATATCGAGTTTTTCGTTGAGTGTACCGTTTTCAATATCAGTAACGTAATCGTCAAAGAACTGGTTTACGTTGTTCTGCATTTCAACAATTGTTGAAGGATTAGCAGTAATGATGATGTGTACGTTCTGTTCAATACCGATACGCATGATTGTGTAATAGCGTGCAGTGTAATCCTTAATGTCGAATACATCTGCCGGTGCAGAATGAATTGGCTTTACGAAGTTTGGAATATCGCGGCGTGTTACACCTGAAACTGAACCGTATACTGTTCCGTCAGGTGCGTTTCCTTCGATTGCTTTTCCTACGATTGAAATTGCCGGTCCTTCGAAACACTTTGGTCTGTGCATCATGAATGTGTACAGCCAGATTTTTGTCATCTTATTGTAAATGTTGTCGTAATATTCGTTTGTAATTGGAATCCATTTTGGTTCTTTTGTTGTACCGCTTGTTGTTGCGTACATTTTTGGTTTTCCCGGGAAAAGAATATTTTCTTCACCGTTTTTATGGCGTTCTACATACGAGCGGAAATCTTCATAATCTGCAGGAGGTACATTCTTCTGCCATGCTTCAAAAAGTTCTTCTGCATTTGAAGTTGCCAGGATCTGCGAAAAGTTATGTGCTTTTCCCCATTCAGTATCTTTTGCGTAATTAAGGATTGCACGTAATGTCTTTTCAGATGATTTCTTGCAGTTGCGGGCAGCCTTATTTACTTTTGCAAGCTGAATTTTACCGGCACAACCTAAACAGAAATTAATAAGACCAACATTCTTTGTTTTTGTTTTTTTCAAAATAAACACTCCTTACCCTAAAATACTTTTTAGTGATTATATCATTTATAATACTCTTAAACAATTGATAAAAACCGTTCATTACAGACACTTCTGCGTAATGACTAAATTACTGTTTATGTATAGAATGAAGTCAGGAGGCACTTATTATGATGAAGACAATCCGCCCGGAACAGCTTGATGACAACGCATTCAAGATGATTGGCAAAGACTGGATGCTCGTTTCGGCATGTACAAAGGAAGTTAACGAAGAAGGTGACATTAAAACAGGAAGAGTAAACACAATGACTGCAAGCTGGGGAGGCGTTGGTGTTTTATGGAACAAACCTGTAGCAACAATTTACTTAAGGCCTTCACGCTATACAAAAGAAATCATTGACCAGACAGACACTTTTTCATTGAGCGTACTTTCTGACAAATACAGAAACGCATTGAATTACTGCGGAAGCCACAGTGGCCGTGACTGTGACAAAATCCGTGAAAGCAAACTCAATGTTGAATACCTTAATGGAACTCCATGGATTAAGGAAGCACGTGTTGTTCTTGTATGCCGTAAGCTCTACGTACAGGAATTTGATCCAAACTGTTTTGCTGATGAATTAATCTGCAAGTCTAATTACCGCAAGGATGATTTCCATACAATGTACATTGCAGAAATACTTCGCGTAATGGTTGACAGTTCAAAGAAATAATTTTCTGCAGCGGTTTGTGTAACAGCGGCAGTTTACAAAACTACATTTCAATTTTCTGGAAATAACGGGCAGCATACTTTTTTGGTGTGAGGCCCGTTTTCTTTTTAAACACATCAATGAAATAACTCTGGTTAGGAAAAGCAAGAATGTTTGATATTTCAGAAGGAAGGTATTCGGAATATTTAAGCATGTTTTCTGCAGCTTCAATTTTTTTGTTCTGAATATACTCTGTTAAGGTTTTTCCTGTTTCTTTGCGGAACAGTCTTGAAAGATAACCTTCGCTTACTCCGGAAATTTCTGCGAGTTCAGTAATGAAAATTCTTTTGTGAAGGTTGTCGTAAATGTAATCAATGCATTTTACTACAGCTTTTGAATATGATGACTTGTTGTACAGAAGCTTCATTCTTCTTGTGTAATCAAGTGACATTTCCTTATGAATCTGAGAGAGTGCGGTAAAGCTTCTGCATTTGTCTGCTTTTAAAATGTACATGTCGCTCAAGCTGTATGCGGTTTCGTGTTCCATTCCGCCTTCGATGCAATAGCGTGCAATTAAAGCTGCGGTTACTACGAAATGATATTTGTAACTCTGCAGCGCATTTTCCGACAGTTTTCCAAAGCCCTGCTTGTCTGTAAATTCTGTTTTGACAAGACGGTTTATTTTTCTTACATCACCGTTTTTTACTGAAACATAAAATTCCAGTTCGGGAGAATATGGTGCGTGGAACTTGTTTGTTTCGCGCATGATATACTGGCGGTAACTTAATTCCTTGTCTGATTCCATAAGCCTAATTCCTTATATTAACTGAATTAACAGACTTTTTCTGCAAAGATTCCTTAAAAATTCCTTTAAGATATTATGTCATTATTTTATTACTTTTGTAAAGATTTTAATATCTTTATGCAGACTTCGGACTTATGCTTTTTACAGTAAATAATCTTACAGGGGAAATTATGAAAACATTTACCGGTTATCAAAAAGGCGTTAATCTGGGCGGCTGGCTTTCTCAGAACGAACTTACAGAAAAACATTTAGCCTCCTATATTCTGGAAGACGACATTCAAAAGATTGCCGGCTGGGAATGTGATCATATTCGTCTGCCAATAGATTACGAACTGTTGCGGGATGAAAACGGGAATGATAAAGAAAGTGGTTATTCTTACATTGACAGTTGCATTTCGTGGTGCAAGAAATATGGGCTAAACATAATTCTGGATCTTCACAAAACTGCAGGTTTTTCTTTTGACGCAGAAGAAAATAATTTCTTCAACAGTGCTCAGCTTCAGGAGAAATTCATGCAGCTTTGGGAAGAACTGGCTTCACGTTACGGCAAATATTCTTCATTCCTTACATTTGAACTCCTGAATGAAGTTGTTGATCCTAACGTAATTGATTTGTGGAATCAGATTATCAAACAGACAATTACACGCATAAGGAAAATTGCTCCTTCTGTAAAAATAATTATCGGCGGTGTTTGCAACAACAGCGTTCAGTTTGTAAAGACTTTGGAAAAACCGTTTGATGAAAACATCATTTACACTTTCCATTTTTACGAACCGCTTATCTTTACTCATCAGGGCGCTTACTGGATTAAGACAATGGACACATCTTACAGAACAAGATTCCCGTGTCCGCTCGAAGAATATATTGCTGACACAGAAAAGTATCTTCTTCCTGACCATATGTATTTTTACAAGAACCTTAAGTGTAAGAATGCAGACAACGAAATGTTTGAAGAAGTATTTGCAGAAGCAATTGAATATGCAGAAAAAAACGACACATCCCTTTACTGCGGAGAGTTTGGCGTAATAGACAGAGCAATTCCTAAGGAGTCGCTTCAGTGGTTCAAGGGAATCTGTGAAGTATTTAAGGAACACAACATTGGTCATGCTGTGTGGAATTACAAGGGCAAAGATTTTGGAATAGCAGATGAACACTATTCTGAAATAGTTGATAAATTAGTTGAACTTCTCTAGTTCAAAATGGAGGAAAAAATATGTTAAGAAAAGCAGTAAGTATTTTACTTGCAGTTGCATTTGTTTGTGTTTCTTTAACAGGATGTGCTTCAGGCAAAGCAACAGAAGAAGTTGTAGTTCCAGAATTAGATGGATACACACTTTTGTGGAACGATGAATTTAACGGCAACAAATTAAACATGGACATCTGGAATTACGAACCGCATCAGCCGGGCTGGACAAATCATGAGCTTCAGGAATACACAACTTCTGAAGACAACGTTTATGTTAAGGACGGCAAGCTTGTAATCAAGGCAAATAAAATCGATAAGAACGGTAGACCTTATTACACAAGCGGTAAAGTTACTACACAGAACAAACAGGACTTTATGTACGGTAAAGTTGTAGTAAGCGCAAAAGTACCTGAAGGACAGGGACTCTGGCCTGCTATCTGGATGATGCCTACAGTTGAAAAGAAATACGGTCAGTGGCCAAAGTGCGGCGAAGTTGACATCATGGAAGTTCTTGGCAGCGATGTTACAAAAGCTTACGGAACAATCCACTACGGTGAACCACATGCACAGCAGCAGGGAACTGTAGACAAAAAGACAAACAACTTTGCAGAAGCATTCCACGAATACAGCGTTGAATGGGAACCAGGTGAATTCAGATGGTATATCGATGGTGAAAAATACCTTACAGTAAATGACTGGTTTACAGCAGTTGACGGTCAGGATGAAAAGCCATATCCTGCTCCATTCGATCAGACATTCTTCGTACAGCTCAATCTTGCAGTTGGCGGAGACTGGCCGGGAAATCCAGATGAAACAACAAACTTTGACAATGCTAAGTTCGAAGTTGAATATGTTCGTGTTTACCGCAAGGGTGCTTACATAAAGAATCCTAAAAAGCCGGAGAAAATGTTCAAGGAACCGGATGAAACCGGCAACTTCCTCAACAACGGTGACTTTGCAGTTGCAGAACCACTTGATGACGAAACAGACTGGTCATTCCTCTTGTTCAACGGCGGCGAAGGTTCAGCAGAAATCAAAGACAACACACTTATCATCTACTCTTCAAAAGCTGGCACAGAAGAATATTCAGTACAGATTGTTCAGCCAAACCTTCCAATGGTTAAGGGACACTCATTCAAAATTTCATTTGATGCATGGGCAGACGAAGACAGAACTATGATTACAGCAGTTACAGCTCCAACAGCAGGATGGATCCGCTATCTTCCAGACACAAAGCTTAATCTTACAACAGAAAAGCAGCACTTCTCTTTTGACATTAAGATGACAGCTAAAACTGACAACAACGGACGTATGGAATTCAACATGGGTAAGCAGAAATCTACTGCTACAATCTATATTCAGAACGTACGTGTTGAAGAGATTCAATAGTTAAACGGAATGATAAACAAGTAAGCAGAGTGACCGCATATCATTCTGCTGAAACTTTTCCAAAAACAAAGGCTGGTTTGTTAAACAGATTTTTCTGTAAACATACCAGCCTTTTATATTGCAGCAATCAATTTGTTAATTCAATTACTGAAATTATCGGTCACTGATGTCCTTAACAATTCTGTTGTATTCTTTTTCATCGATTTTGTATTTCTTACGAAGAATAAGAAGGGCTGCACCAAGAGCAAGCACAGGAATAAGTGTCATGCCAAGACGCAGCTTTATGAGCTGACCGCGTGTTGCAGTCTGCAGGATTGCATCTGCTTTAACAAGAACTTCTTCTGCAGTCATTTCACCGCTTCCTGCCTTTACTTCCAGTCCGGAAACATTCTGACTGATTGCGTAAATGCCCGAAAGGATCAGGACAAGATTTGTAATTCCCTGGTTAACGGCGCTTCCAAACTTAACGGCAAAAGACCTTACTGCAGAAATTACGCTGTCGTGGCGCTCGTTGAATTTATATTCATCGTATTCGATTGTATTGTTAATCATAACAATAAGGTTCATATTGAAGATTCCCTGTGAAAAGAAAATGACAAAACCTATTGCGTAAATTACAACCGGAATCTTTGGAACAACAATTCCGATCAAGAAGAACAGCGTGTAGAAAATAACAAGCACAATCATAAAGAAGCTAAGCTGCTTCTGACGCGTACACTTTTTAGTGATGAAAGGAAATGCAACCTGCGACAAAAGTGTTCCAAGTCCGTACATTACGGTAAACAGGAATACAAACGAACCGCCTGCTGAATAACCGAATTCAAAGTAAGCAAAATTCATTCCGAACATTGTGATAAGCATACTGCCTATCTGGAAAAGGAACATTGCAATTCCTGCAGAAACAAGCTGGTCGTTTCTTAAAAAGATTCTGAACATATCTTTAAGCGAAAGTTTTCCTGCATTATCTTCTGCTTCGTGATGACGCTCTCGTACACCAAAGACAGTCAAAAGCTGGAACGCAATGAATCCGAGTGCAACACAAAGTGCAACAATACGGTAAGCGTTAACGGCATTTCCTGCAATGATAATCGGAACTACACCGGCAATTGTAAACTGACCTACGCAGATGAAAATGCTCATAAGCGTAACGAGTGTATTTCGTTCACCAGCATCGCTCGAAAGACTAGGAAGCATTCCCCAGTAAGCAATGTCATTCATGGTGTAAGTCATTCCCCACAAAAGATATGATACGCCAAAGAAAGCAACAAAACCCCATCCTGTTGGACGAACGCTGAACAGAAGGAAAATCATTATTGCAGCTAAAATACATCCCATCAAAATCCACGGCCTGTATTTGCCAAGCTTGAGATGCGAATTCTCAATAATAATGCCCATCATTGGATCGTTGATTGCGTCCCATATAAGACACACAATCATTATTCCGGAAATTGCAGCAAACTGTGCTACTGTCAGATTCATTGTGTACTGAATGTAACTTATAAGATACAGGCTTATCATTGCGTAAGCTGCATCACGGCCTGTTGCACCAATACAGTATGACCACTTTGTTCTTGCGTCTAATTTTTCCATAATTTCTTCCTTATCTATTTGCCCATTTTAATATTATGTCTGCCATCTTTTTAGAAACAGAACCGTTGCTTGTACTCAATATGCTTTCAAGCGGATTCTGTGCAAGTGCATATTTTGTTATCTTGATTACTGGATCATCCCACGATTTGCATCCTGCCATAAACCAGCCTACAAGTATGAAGAATTTCATTGCTAGCTTTACACGGAATGAATGTTCTGACATATCAATCAGGCTGTCGGAAATTGTGTAGCTTCCTTTCTGATGCGGAACAACAGCTGCCTGTTTCCAGAATTCTTCTGACACAGGTTCTACTGCTTCAGAATATTTTTCTCCGGTTACTGTTACTGTCTGCTCAAGGCGCACATCCTTTACGGAAGATGCTGCCTGTATTTTATATTCGCCTTCTATGTTTACAAAAGATTTTTTTCTTGTGCTGTAAACACTGAATGCATTTTCATCGAGTGTTATTTCGACAGATTTTGATTCTCCAGGTTCGAGATACACTTTTGCAAAACCACGCAATTCTTTTACAGGACGCATGTTGTCTTCTGCAGCAGGATTTACCACATACAGCTGAACTATTTCACTGCCTGCTTTTTGTCCTGAATTTTTTACCGTAACATTTACCTTTGGCAAAGAAATACTCATGTCAGTATATTCAAATGAAGTGTAGCTCAAGCCGTAACCAAAGCAGTATCTTACCGGAATATTTTTTGATTCGAAATAACGGTAGCCGATAAAAACGCCTTCCCTGTATTCGACATTATCTTTTTTAACACCGCATGCATTTTCGCTGAAGTTTTTTATACACGGAATGTCTTCTGTCTTAAGCGGAAATGTTTCTGCAAGTTTGCCTGAAGGATTTACATTTCCGCTTACAATGGCAGCAACTGCTTCACCGCAAGCCTCTCCCGCAAGATACATGTGAAGAAGGCCCTTAACCTTTGGCGCAAAATAGAAATCTACAGGAGAACCGCTGAACGAAATTACACCGACGTTATCTGTTATTTCAAGAATCTTTTCAAGAAGAGATGTCTGTTCTTCCGGAAGTGCAAGATTCTTTCTGTCAAAGCCTTCACCTTCATACGCTTCTGTCAAACCGCAGAAAAATAAAACCGGTATGTTCTTAGACGCTGCTTCCTTTGCAAGTTCAAGCGCAGGAACAATATACGGTTTGTTTTTACTTTTAATTTTCTTTTGCGTACAGAAGCCTGAATAATATCCTTTGGAATACAGAACGTCATATCCCTGAGCCGCAAGTGATTCAATTGCATTCAAATGCTTAGCAGTATTTATGTGACTTGAACCGCCGCCCTGAAACTGCATGTATTCTGCAAGTTCACCGATTACAGCAATCTGTCCTTTTTCTACAGGAAAGAAATTTCTGTTTTCAAGAAGCACTGCTGAATCGCACGCAAGCTCGTATGCTGTCTGATGCTGTTTTTTAAAATCGACCGTCACGTTCTTTGCAGATGCATTAAGCTGTTCTGCTACGCTCAAAAGACGCGCATTTGCTTTATCAACATCTGCTTCTTCTATTACTTTGTCTGCAAGTGCCTTTTTGAGTAAGCCGTCAAAGTAACCAAAGCTGTCCGGCATTGCAAGATCCATTCCGGCTTTTAAACATTCTGCTGCGTGTATGCAGGCGCCCCAGTCGGAAACAACAGCGCCCTTAAAGCCCCACTCTGTCCGCAGAATATCTGTCAAAAGTTTTTTACTGTGAGCCGCATATTCACCGTTAACGCGGTTATACGAACACATTACTGTAAGCGGCTGTGATTTCTTTACTGCAATTTCGAACGGACGCAGATATATTTCGCGGAGTGTACGCTCATCAATTATGCTGTTTGAAGTCTGGCGTCTGTATTCCTGATTGTTGCATGCATAATGCTTTAATGAACAGCCGGTTCCTTCTTCCTGCATTGCGTTTATGTATGAAGCAGTAAGTGTTCCTGCAAGAAACGGATCTTCGGAAAAATATTCAAAATTTCTTCCGCATAACGGAGAGCGCTTTATGTTAGTACCGGGGCCAAGCATTAAGTTTACGTTTTCTGCAAGGGCTTCCTGTGCTATTGATTTTGCCATCTTTGCAACAGAGTCTGTGTTCCAGCTTGAAGCAATGCAGCTTGCAGTTGGGAAACATGTTGCTCTTTTACTGTTATTTATATCAGCGTAATCTTCATCATTCTGTTTGCGCAAACCGTGAGGACCATCGCTCATTGTAATTACAGGCAGCTTATTGCCGGCGGAAAAAGTTTTCCAGTTACCGTCGCCGTTAAACAGCCTGATTTTTTCTTCTAATGTCATAGATTTATGATACCACACAAAATTTGACTGGGCAAAATAAAAACGCATTCCGAAGCAAACAATTCTGCAACGAAATGCGTTTTTGTTTCTGTTAAGAATATTACTGATTACAATTCAACTGTCTGCGTAAAGAAAACTGATATTCCTTCGCGTGGAAATTTTTCCTTTACAGCAGTTATGATTGCCTTAATCTTTTTTGCATCAGATTCATCGACATATGTAAATAAGTCAAAGTTCATTTCAGGCCATACAGTGTCACCAAGTTTTTTTGCATGACCGCCGCTTCCCTGAACGTCCGGCAAAACAGAATACTGAATGCCAGGAATTTCCTGCTCAAGAAGTTCTACGATTTCATCCTGTACAGACTGGTTACTGATTATTTCTGCTCTATACATAATTTAGTCCTCATATTTAACAGCAATAACACTCTTCTTTTTATCCTTTGGCTTCATGAACAAACTGTACAAAACAGGAATGATAAGAAGAGTAACTAATGTTGAAGTAACAAGACCTCCAACTACTGCCATAGCAATTGGCTGAACCATAACAGCCTGACCACCTGTAGCAAAACACATTGGAAGCATACCAAGAATTGTAGTAAGAGTTGTCATCAATACAGGACGGAAACGGCTTCTTCCAGATTCAGCACAGGCATCCATTAACGGAATGCCTCTTCCTACAAGAAGGTTCGTATAGTCAACAAGAATAATACCGTTGTTAACAACAATACCTACAAGCATGATGATACCAACCATTGTCATAAGAGAGAATGCCTGTCCTACAATCTTGTAAAGGAATACGACACCAATCATTAAGAACGGCATTGTCGCAAGGTTTATGAGCGGTGCCTTAAAGCTTTCGTAAGTTGCAGCCATAACACCAAATACAAGAATAATTGCCATTGCACAAATCTTTATGTAAAGGAGCATCTGGCTCATTGTATCCTGCCAAGAACCTTCATAGCTTACCGTAACCTGATCAGGAATAAGGAATGTCGAAGCAATACCGTCTTTAATCTGCTGTTCAATAATATTTGCATTTGTTGTTGTTGTAATTCCTGCAGTTACTTTTAAAAGACGCTTCTGGCTTTCACGGCGGATTGAAACTGGTCCCAAACCTTTCTGCAGTTTTGCAAAGTTTGCTACGCTTATCATGCCGCTTGTTCCGCGTACATAAATTGATTCAAGGTCTTCAAGCTTCTTTCTGTCTTCAGGACGATATGCTACAACAACGCTGTAGTCCTTACCGTCTTTACGATAAGTACATGCAGTTGAACCATTGATTGCATAATTTATTTCGCGTGCAACTGTAGTAACATCTACACCAAAAGCATATGCACGGTCACGGTCTATTACAACTTCTACCTGAGGCAAACCTTTATCCATACTGATAGAAGGTTCTGAACATTCCGGATTAGCCTTTATTACTTCTGCAATTTTATCTGCTGTATCAAGCATGGCATCAAGGTCATCTGAACGAAGTACAATCTGAATATCACTTCCCATCATCTGTCCACGCCAGCCTTCACGGAATGTTAAGTTAGCACCAGGGAATTCCTCAAAGTGTTTGCGAAGTTTATTCTTCATTACTTCTGCACTGTCTATTTGATTTGCAGTTTCAGGCAATGAAATTGAAATAGAACCTGTATTTGTTCTTGCGTTTCTTCCGCCACCGCCAATCTGTGTTGTTACACTCTTTATGCCTTTTAATTCAGTGTTAACGTAATTTTCCATTGCAAGAACAACTTCTTTAGTTTCATCAAGAGGTGTTCCTGTTGCAAGGTTTATGTTAAGACGAACTTCACTGTCACTACCACCAGGCATCATGTTAATCTGCATTGTCGAAAGCATAGATAAGGCAATTCCAAGAACACAAAGAGAAAGTACAATTGTAATAAGACGGTTTCTTAGACAAAGCTTAAGAAGTCTGTAGTAAAGAGCAGTAAAAGCATCAATTACTTTCTGGAAAGCTCCGTATATGGCTTTTAACACAACATTCGTTACAGGCTTTTCCTTGCGGTTTGTAAGGGGAAGGAATTTACCGGCAAGAACAGGAACAAGGAATATAGCTACAAGCAGTGAAGCTACAAGAGCAATTACGATTGTAAAGATAATATCCTTGAACATCTGTCCAAGCATACCAAGTTCTTTGATATAGAAAAGGAACGGAATGAATACACAGATTGTCGTAAGGTTACCGGAAATAACTGACATAAGCATTTCCTGGCTTCCAAGAATAGCTGCAACTTTTGGTCGTGCACCACGCTGCCTGTATTCGTAAATGTTATCAATCATAACGATTGAAGCATCAACGACCATACCCAAGCCAAGAATGAGTCCTGTTAAAGTCATCATGTTTAATGTAATTCCAAACATACTCATTGCAAACAAAGTAATGATCATTGAAAGAGGAATTGAAATACCAATGATGATTGTAGACTTCATGCTCTGTAAGAAGATCCACAGAATTGCTACGGCAAGGAACAAACCTTCAACAAGTGATTCAATAAGAATGTCTATTGTTTCGCGAATCTGGTCTGTATCATCGTAAATAATTTCCATTGAAATATCAGGAGGAAGAAGATTCTTTGCCTGTTCAATTTTTTTGTAAACATTGTTTGCTGCAGTTACAGTATTTGCCCCGGACTGTTTTGTTACGGTACAGTAAACACCAATTTCACCGTTGATGTAGCTTTCCTGAGAACTTTCTGCATAACCTAAAGAAGCTTCACCTACATCACGAAGACGGACATTGTATCCGTTGATTGTAGAAATAACTGTTTCGTTAATTTCTTCAATGCTTGTATATTCACCGGTTGTGCGAACAACGTAATTTCTGTGGCCATCAAGTACCTTACCACCGCCAAGTTCAAGATTCTGTTTGGAAAGAGCTGCTGTAATTGTTGGAACAGTATAACCGTAAGCAGCCATACGGTTCTGATCAAGAAGTACGTTTACCTGAGCAGAACGGCCTCCATAAACTGCTGCTTCACCGACACCGTCTGCCTGTTCAAGAACCGGACTGATTGTTGCTTCTGCAATTGCCTTCAAGTCGTCTGCAGAACGGTTACCGCGAATTAAAATACGCATGATTTCACTTGAATCACCGTTAAAGCGCATGATGCTTGGCGTACTTGCGTTATCAGGAAGGCTCCTTGTTACACGGTCAAGTTTGTCGCGTATATCGTTAACTGCACTGTCAAGATTTGTACCGTATTCAAATTCGAGCGAAACTGTTGAAGAACCTTCATTTGATGTTGAAGTAAGACTCTTCAAACCGCTTACACTCATTACGGCACTTTCTACAGGTTTTGTAATTGTTTTTTCTACTGATTCAGGACCGGCATTTGTGTATGTGGTCATAATCATTAAGAAAGGATTTTCTGTTTCAGGCATTAAGGCAATTGCAATTTTACTGTATGTAAAAATACCAAGCATTCCCAGTAATGCAAAAACTATTAATATAAGGACCGGATGGTCCATTGTTTTTCTACTTAAACTCATGCTATTTCCTCAGAATCATTTAGGTGGCATTCCGCCTGCAGGTGGAGCCGGAGGTTCTTTCTGTTCGTCTTCAACAAACTTAACGTTACCTGCAACATCCTTGATTTTTGCACCTTCGTACAAAGTAAGCATACCTTCTGTAACAACAATGTCTCCCGGTTCAATTCCGCTTAATACCTGGAAATAACCGTCAACGTTTTTACCGCGTGTAACAAGTTTCTTGCTTACAGTTGAATCTTCATTTGCTGTATACAAGTAATAATCTTTTCCAACAGTAACAAAAGAATCCTGTGGAATAATTGGATAACCGTCATAATCAAGTGTATAGAGCTTAACCTTTGAGAACATACCTGCATTTACCTGCGGATACTTTTTATCAAAGTTAAGGATAATTTCCTTAGTTCTTGTAGCTGCATCAACAACAGGCGAAATACGAACAACGCTTGCAATGAATTTTTCAGTGCTGTATGCCTGAAGTGTAATTTCTGCTTTCTGACCAATCTGTAAATCACCAATATAACGCTCAGGAACTTTTGCAGTTACCTGAAGATTTTCTACATCACCAATTTTGGCAATCATTGAGTTTGCAGTAACTGTCTGTCCAGGTTTAACTGGTGCAGAAAGAATGCTTCCGCTTATTGGTGCTGTAACAGGTGATTTTGCATAATATTCACCAGGTTTTGAAGGATCAATGTATGCAATTATATCTCCTGCTTTTACAGGTGAACCAAGAGAAACTTTCATTTCAACAACTTTTCCACCAACAGAAGGGAATACTTCAATTGCTGACTGAGTTTCAATTTCACCGTTAGTCAAAACGTAATCATGCAGCGAATCTTTTTTTGTAACAACAGTTCTTACAGAAGTTACAGTTGAGCGGCCTCCACCAAAACCGCCGAATCCACCAGGGAATCCACCCTGCTTTTTAGAACCGAGAATTTTCCATACAGCAAATGCAGTAGCTGCAATAATAATCAGCACAATAAATATTTTGAAAAAAGTTTTTACTCCCTTTTTCTTTGATGCAGTATTCTGTACCTGTTCTTCCATTTTATTTAACTCCCAAAGTTCCAAATGGAACTCCTAATGTATTTTCTAATTCAATAATTGCATTTTCGAGATTTACGGCATAAGTCATAAGCTGGCCTTTATAAGTTACAATGTTGTCAGAAGCAGTCTGAAGCGTATTGAAATCCTTTAAGCCGTGATTGTAAGCCTGAAGTGTAAGGTCATATGTTTTCTGTGCAAGTTCAATCTGTTTGTTAAGCTGTTCTATCTGTTTCTGAATCTGTGCAATTGTTACAAGAGCTGTTTTCTTTGAAATTTCCAGCGCCTCTTTTGAAGAATCAATCTGAAGCTTAATTCCTTCGATTGTGTTCTTCTGGTTTTCAATGTTTACCGAAGAAGATGAACCTTTTATGTAAGCATCAAGAGGAATGCTTGCTGAAATTGAAGCAGATAAATTATTTTTTAAATATGAAAAATCAGATTTAAAATCACCATTTGGATTAGTCATAGCATTTTTAGCATTTGAAACACTAAAGTTTAATGGCGTAAGGCTGTCACTCAGCGAAACAGAAAGACTCGGAGCTTTTGCAGCTACTTCTGTTGACTTAAGGCTTAGTTCCGCAAGTTCAAGCTGTTTTTCCAGACTTTTTATTGATGAAGGAACAGCATCAATTCCAGCAAGAGTAATTTCTCCTGCAGAAAGGATACCGTCAAAACTTCCTTCAAGAACAACTTCCGTTTCCTGTTCAAGACCAAGCAGCTGTTTAAAAGAAGTCATATCAGAAAGCAGCGTATTGTTTGCTGTAATTACATCAAGTTCCTTAGTTTGATAAGACAGCTGAGAATTCAAAAGATCAAGTTCAGAAAGGGCACCGCGGTTATATTTTGCACTCATTGAGTCATACTGACGCTTTGCCGCATCAAGTGCATTCTGTTTAAGCTTAATGTCTTCCTGATCCTTAAGTATTTTGTAAAAAGAAGTGCGAACATTTTTTTCTACAGAGCGCTTTGTGTCTTCAAAGCTGATAAGCTGCGATTCGTAATTAAGTCTTGCCGTTTCAATTGTAAATTCCGTTGTTTTGGAAAAAGACCAGCTTACTGAAGCACCTGCACTAAGTCCAATGCTTGGCGAAATAGAAAAGTTTTCTCCAGGCTGACCTGTAGAAAGACCTCCGCTGCCACCTGCAGTTGCACGTAACGAAGGAAGTTTTGTGTTCCATGAATAGTCAGAAGAGCGTTTTGATTTTTCAAGAGAAAGCTCTCCGCTTTTTATATTGATGTTTTCTGCAAGCGCCTGTTCAACTGCCTGTTCAATAGTCAGCGTTCTTGTTCCTGCAGCATTTTGAGCATACATTTGCATAGTGAAGCACAATAACGCACCTGCCGTGCAAAAGACTTTTCTTTTAAAAGACATCTTTTTCTCCATATTATTAATTTGAAAATTATACTATAAAATACAACAAATTTACACCTTAAAAGTATCCTCCAAACTCATAAAATACTGTTATTTACGGTAAAAAAGCGTCTTTTTCATTTAATTGAATTTTATAGTAAAAATCGGTAACATACGCGTATGGACTTAGTAAAGAAATTAGAAGAACTTTCAAAGCG
>JAZUKU010000219.1:0-4291 GCA_045643485.1 Treponema sp.
TCGCTGTATTTATCAAGATTTACACCAAGGTCCTGCTTGAGCGTACAGCTGTAAGCCTGTTCAGGATCATACATAGAAGGCTTAGTAGTAAATTCAAGTGCTTCAAGATTTACGACACAAGGGTAGCGGAATGTATCAATAAAGATTGCATAGTTTTCAGGACGGTGAATGAAGTTGATGAATTCATTTGCAAGTTCGTAGTGCGGGGCATCCTTAAGAATACACATACAGTCGAGTGTTGCAGGACCGCCGCATTCCGGAATAAAGAAGTCGATTGTATCTTCCCAGCGGCTTTCGTCTACTTCGCCAAAAACAATTTCCGGGTAGCCCTGACAGAGCCAGAAGTCACCTGTAGCGAAAGACTTACCGAATCCTTCTGCATCAAATTTAATGAGGTTAGGCTTCCAGTCTTTAACGATTACGCTGTATGCTTCGTTAAGTTCCTTGTCATTAATGCTGTTCATGTCGTTGCCGTTATGTAAAAGAGCACATCCGATAACTTCACGCATTTCGTCCATCATTGTTGCGTGTCCGGCAAACTGTGTGTCTGCAAAAATGCTGTAGTCCCTTGCATAATCCTTGTTGGTAACTTTTGTTTTGTTAACCATAATTCCGGTTGCGCTCAAGGCGTATGGAACTGTATATTTCATTTCCGGATCAAAGTCCATCTTTTCTAAGATGACCGGATTGATTTTACTGCGGTTTGTAAATTTGCTCTGATCGAGTTCGCGGAGCATTCCCTGTTTAAGCATGATTGAAACAAAGTCATTTGACGGAATTACAATATCGTATCCTTTTGCACCAGCGCGCAGTTTGGCATACATTTCGTCGCATGTAGAATAATTGTCCAGTTTTACCTTACAGTTGAATTCTTTTTCAAAACTGGTAATGACTTCGTCTGGAGTGTAATAAGTCCAGTTGTAAAGATAAAGTGTTCTGTCGTCTGTTTTCTTGCAGGCAGAAATTGAAATAAGTACTGCAAATAATGCTGCAGCTGAAAAAAGTTTTGTTGAGCGTTTCAAGGGTTTACTCCTGAAATGTTTTTTGTTGTACCTCTATTTTTGGCAGGTAACTTCTGAACGAAATTCAGTCTGAATAACCTGCTTTAGAATAAATCACTTTGCAGAGCTTCAACGAAGTGTACATTGTGACGTAAGTTTTTCCATTGTATTGTTTTTGTTGAAAAATGCCTATACTTATTGAAAAATAATTGATTGACGCTCAGGAATGTCTCTGGTTATATTTTAGATAGGGAATGTTTATGTTGGGAACAATTATTGTAAGTATTCTTGTTTTGGCTGCAATTGTGGCTGTAGTTGCAAAGCTTATACGCGATAAGCGAAACGGTAAAAATATTACTTCCTGTGGCGGAAACTGCGGCGGTTGTCCAATGGCAGGCTCGTGTCACAGGAAGGATAAGGAATAATATCTGATTTACTGGAGCTTCATGTCTCCGTCTTTAATCCAGCCTTTTTTGTACATGAAGCGGTAGATTACGTAAGAAAGAACAGCCGGTAAAAGTACATCAATAAAAATCATTTTCAGAATAATAACAAATCCGTTTTCAGAACCAGCCATTGCCTGCCATGTCATAATCTGGCCTACAAGACCGCTTGTTCCCATACCAGCACCAGCCGGCAAAGTCTTCATCTTAAGGAGACAAGTTGCAATTGGTCCTGTAATTACAGAAGCTAAAGTAGCCGGAATCCAAATCTTCCAGTTCTTGACGATGTTAGGAACCTGAAGCATGCTTGTACCGATTCCCTGTGCAAAGAATCCGTTGAATCCGTTGTCCTTGAAGCTTATTACTGCAAAACCAACCATCTGTGCAGAACAGCCGGCAGTAGCAGCACCACCAGCAAGACCCGTAAGCCCAAGCATGATTGCAATTGCAGCAGAAGAAATTGGCAGTGTAAGAATCATTCCCATTACAACGCTAAGAATTATTCCCATCCAGAATGGGTGTAATTCTGTAGCAAGATTGATTGTGTTTCCAAGCCAACTTGATGCAGCCGCAAGAGCAGGACCTGTAACGAAAGCAACAAAGCATCCGGAAATTACAGTAACAGCAGGAACAAGAAGAATATCAATCTTTGTCTTACCGCAGATTAATCTTCCAAGTTCAGCACCAATAACAGCTGCAACAAATGCGCCAAGAGGATCGCCCGGACCTGCAAGAGTAAGTACGCCGCTTACCGAAACAAATGCGCCTTCAGAAGCTTTTACCGAAGCAATGAATTTTGTAGCAAAAGCACCAACAGTACCAGTAAGAATTGAAGAACATACGGCAAGACGTGGTGCATTAAGTGCGTGTGCTGTCCCAATACCAATGCCTGCACCAGTAAGAACTGTAAGAATCTGTCCTATTACAATAAAGAACTGTCCCGTATAAACAAGAAAATCATGGAAGCCGGAACCGCTTAATTCAGCAGGGAAGAAAGAACCAATCTGCTTGATGATTAAACCAATGATGAGTGTAGAAAAAAGGCCCTGAGCCATTCCACTCATTGCGTCAACTAAATATCGTTTTACATATTTATTCATATGAAATATATACATTTTTGAGGGGTTTTTGTCAAAGATAAAACTTTTTTAAGATGTTGTCCCAAGAAAAATCCTCTTGCCGTTTCTGTAAAAATCGAATGAAGAATATTTCAGAATGAAAGTATACCTGTCAAATGAATTGAATGTTTTGAAAATTGTAACCGCATCCTTTTTTACGGATGATAAGGAAATTTTATTTTCCTGAGCAAAAGTTTCGTATTTTTCATTATTCAATATGCAGAGAATCAGATTTTTTTGCCGCTCAGAAAGATTGTCGTATAAATCAAGATTTATAAATGCCTTGTCCATGTTCCTCTTGTATAAAAGAATTGCGTTCAATGAAAAGAAAAAGATTATGGAAATTGTAAAAAGATAAGGCCACAGATATATAAGCCTTGAAATATATTCCTTTTTAAATATGAAACTTCTGGCTGTAATAATTCCCGCAGTCAGAAAAAAGAAAAATGCAAAACACTTCTTTTTATTTCTTTCAAGAATACCCTGGTTCCATAACGAAACAATCATTATTAAAAAGCAAAGAACAATATCAATTTCATTTACATCAATGAATGTAAAAACAATCGTATAAACGAATGCAACAATTCCATAAATAAACATCTTGTTTGGAAAAAATAAAAGAAAAATACATGCACATAAAGAAATTGAAAACAAACACATTGCCGAATAAAAATACAACGGACTGTAAAAATGTTTTGTCCTGATGAAAAAAATAATCTGAATAATGAATCCAAATACACCGAATGCCGGAATTATGTACTTAAAGAAAGAAAGTTTATGAAGTTTACTTTTTACCATGAATTTATTTTACCTCATAATTCCGCACTTTTCAAATAATTCAAAAAGTAACTTTGGTTACTAAAAAAATAACTTAAGTTCTTTTGACAAAAAAGAGAATACTACGATAATTTAAATAAGGATGGCATAAAATGAAAAAAACATTAGCAGCAATTATTGTGAGTCTTGTTTCGGTAATGGGTTTTGCTGAAATGAGGATTTCTGTAGAAGCAGGCTATAATACTACGGTTGAAAATAAGAACACCTTGATTCAAATGAAAGGTTTTGGCGGAAAAGCAAAATTTGATTTTCCTGTTTACAAGGACCTGGAAGGAACAGTTTTTTTTGATATGAATAAAATGTCCCTTTACAACGATTCTTTTTTAGTTGATAAGAAATTAGGAATTGACTCTAAGGAAATAGCTCTTGGCGTTCAGTATGATTTTAGTTTGAGTGAAGTTTTATTTATACGTCCTTGTATTTTTTGCGGAGTTGATTGTTTAAAGTTTCCACATTCTGAAAATTATCCATACACGTCCGATTGGTTTATGACAGCCGGAATTTCTGTTGCGGCAGGAGCCAGAATTACAGAAAAAATCGAACTGTTTGCAGAATCAGGCTGGCAGTATGTAAACTTGGAAGATTACAAGCCGTTTAATTTTAACATTGGAATTTCGTATTGCTTTTAAGTAAAATTTTATATGGATAAAAAACAATAAACCTGCTGTTCTCTATTATCCTTCTCTTTCTTTTTTCATCATGTGAGTTTTTTCAATTGTTTGGAGGACAGGAAAAAGAAGAGGAGAAAATAGGTGAATTTGAAGATATAACAATATTTGATAAAAGTTTATTCCGCTTTTGGTTACTATAATCAGGAAGAAGGATATGTTTTACAGTGGAATTAAATTGTTGCTTTTTCAAGTAGTAAATAATTCAAAAAGTAACTTTGGTT
>JAZUKU010000220.1:0-13314 GCA_045643485.1 Treponema sp.
AATGTGTAACGCGCTGCTGACTTCTGGAATTTTCTTTTCATACTATAATAATACTACTAAGAAGAATTCCCGTCTATGAAAATTATTTAAGCTTAATGTCAGTCGATTTGAATGAACCTGACGCTATTGCCTTCATTATTTTTTCCTTGTCCAAAAGCCACGGATCATCGTACTTGCGGCATTCTTCCATAAAGCGCTGCCAGTTGAACCGCATGAAAAAATTGTCTTTCTGCGAAGATGTTACGTCTTCGTCTGCGGCACAGTACATAGTCTGTAATACGTCTGCTGCAAATGAATCTTTTTGCGTAAGTGTTCTTGAATACGGATAGATTGTTCCGTAAAGAAGCGCTGTGTCCTGCTGGTACTCAAGAGATGATTTTTCTTCAGAATAAATTTTTCTGATTACAGGTGTGCATACGTTTTTCCTTACCGTAAGCGTTATCTGTTCTTCCGGAAAATCTTCGACCGTAAGCGTAACAGTTTCCGTGTCTGCAAAGCTTGTGATTATACTGCACGAAACAAAACTGTACGCAATAAGACATAATGCAATTAATGCTGAATGTGAACTCATGCATATAATATTCAAATGAATTTCAAAAATGTCGAATAATCTGCGTGTTTTTCTGAAAAAAATTACTGGAACTTACGGATTTCTTTCTGGCAAAGCTCATCGCAAATTTCGTTGTACTTTACGCCGGCGTGTCCCTTAACCCAAGCCCATTCAATATTGAGTGAAGAATAAAGCTCGTCGAGTTCTTCCCACAGTTCCTTGTTAAGCACTGGCTTTTTGTTTGCTGTCTTCCAGCCGTTCTGCTTCCATTTTTTTATCCAGTCAGTAATGCCGTTCTTTACGTACTGGCTGTCGCTGTAAACAAGTATCTTTCTTGCACGCCATTCTATGTTTTGTGCAGCTGCTGCAAGTGCCTGAATTGCTGCCGTTAATTCCATCTTGTTGTTTGTAGTGCTTTCTTCACCGCCGCTAAGAAGTGTTTCTTTTGTTCCGTCAATTATTACTGCTCCCCAGCCGCCAGGACCCGGGTTACCGCTGCAGCCGCCGTCAGTGTATATCGTAAGAATTTCGTCCGGATCTGTTTCAGAAGCTGCTTCCTGTTCTATAACTTCTGCTGACTGTGCATTTGCTTTTGTTTCGCAGAGTATCTGCTGTACAAGATTTTCGTAATTTGTTTTTTCAAAGCTGTATTCAAAACGCCACTGTGCACGAAGACTGTCCATAAGCTTGCACAGAACGAGTGCATCGTACGAAGTGTGGTTTTCGCATTCAGTTTTGCCTTCAAGAATTTTTTCTGTTGCAGCTTTTATTTCGTATTCGTAACCGTTGCAGTCAAACGGAACTGCTACAGTTTCTGCAAGTTCTGCTTCACTGCCTTCATCGTTTTTGTAAAGGAATATTTCTGCCTTCTGGCTGTAGAAAAAGTCGTTGAAGTGAACGTAGCCTTTTTCTCCGTAAACAAAAGATTCATGCCTGTTGTTCGGATGAGAAAAATCCATTGCGCTTTCTGCAACGCCTGTAATTCCGTTTGGGAAGGTGAGTGTCGTGCTGTTCCACAAATCAACTCCGCCTGCTATGCGTGCAGCTGTAGTTCCCTTGCGCGGTTCCATGAACGAAGAGCCTTTTCCGTTTGAATAAAAATTATCTGCTGTACCAAAACCGCCTGCTGTTCCCGCTGTGCCTGCTGACTGTGCAATCATCATGCTGAATGCAAGCGAATATATTCCAAGGTCAAGAAGAGCACCTCCCGCTAAGTCAGGATTATACATGCGTCCCTTCAAGTCATATTTGCAGCGGTTATTGAAAACAGTATGCGAATGGACAACCTTACCGATGCATCCTTCGTTAATGCGTTTGAGTGCTGCAAGAACAGTAGGGTTGAACGCAGTCCAGAATGCTTCCATAAAGAAAAGCTTTTTTTCTTCTGCTAAAGAAACTACTGCCTGCAGTTCCTTTGTATTAATTGCAGCCGGTTTTTCGCACAGTACATGCTTTCCGCTCAAGAGTGCCTGTACCGAAAGCTGTGCGTGGAATGTGTGAGGAGTTCCAATGTAAACAGCATCAATTTCCGGATCGTTGAAAAGCTGTTCGTAACTGCCGTATGATTTTGGAATGTTCCATTTGCCTGCAAACTCAGCTGCCTTGTCTGCAGAACGTGAAGCAACTGCTGCTATGCGGACTTTACCGCCGTTATTGCTTAGCCACGTTGCTGCTGCTGCAAACTTTTCTGCAATCCATCCTGTCGCAATAATACCCCAGTTAACGTATTCTTTCATTGTAAACTCCTTCGATAAATATACCACAACTGAAAGAATAATATCTACAAAAAAAAAGCTCCTGCCGTAAATGACAGGAGCCATATTCAGTCAGTTAAGACTTATTTGCTGAGACGAGCTTCAAGGTCATTGAGGCAGTCGTTGAGTTCTTTTGGCAAGTGCTTGCCGAACTTTGGATAGTGGTTTTCACGAATATCCTTAACTTCCTTCAACCAGCCTTCCTTGTCAACTTTTGTGATTTCTGGAAGAGTCTTCTTGTAGTAGTCAGCAAGACCGTCTGTATTGATTGCATCATCTTTTGGCATAAAGCCGATTGGTGTGTCAACAAAGTTGTCTTTTCCGTCGCAGCGGTCGAAAATCCATGCGAGTACACGGCTGTTGTCACCGTAACCTGGCCACATGAATCCGCCTGGAAGATCTGCGTTGTTTTCGTCCTTGCGGAACCAGTTAACGTAGAAAATCTTTGGAAGAAGATCTTTATCTTTTGCAGCGTTACCAACGTCAATCCAGTGCTGGAAGTAGTCACCCATGTTGTAACCGCAGAATGGAAGAATTGCAAACGGGTCACGACGGATCTTACCAACTTCAGCAGCATTGATTGTAGAAGCAGCTGTAATTTCTGAACCTACGATTGAACCAAGGAATACACCATGTTCCCAAGAGCGGCTCTGGTGTACAAGAGGTACAGTAGAAGGGCGGCGTCCACCAAAGAGAATTGCAGAAATAGGTACACCTTTTGGATCTTCCCATTCTGGAGCAATACAAGGACACTGACCTGCAGGAGCTGTAAAGCGTGCATTTGGATGAGCAAATTCTTCACCCTTAGGAGATTTGTCCTTTGGTAAAGCATCGCGTGTGTTGCCTTTCCAGTCAACAAGCTTGCCGTTTGCAGGGTAACCGATCTGTTCCCACCAAACATCGCCGTCTTCTGTAAGAGCACAGTTTGTAAAGATTGTATTTTTTGAAGCTGCAATAAGAGCGTTCTTGTTTGATTCTTCTGAAGTTCCAGGAGCAACACCAAAGAAACCAGCTTCAGGGTTGATTGCGTAAAGGCGACCGTCTTCGCCAAACTTCATCCATGCAATATCGTCACCGATTGTTTCTACCTTCCAGCCAGGAATTGTTGGGATAAGCATGGCAAGGTTTGTTTTTCCACAAGCGCTTGGGAAAGCACCAGTTACGTATTTAACTTCGCCCTGTGGGTTAGTAAGCTTTAAGATAAGCATGTGTTCAGCAAGCCAGCCTTCTTCGCGTGCAAGAACAGTAGCAATGCGGAGTGCAAAACATTTCTTTCCAAGAAGAGCGTTTCCACCGTAACCTGAACCGTAAGACCAGATTAAGTGTTCTTCAGGGAACTGAGAAATATATTTGTTTTCAACATCAGCACATGGCCAGATGCCGCCGTCTGTTTCGCCGTTGTTTAATGGCTTACCAACAGTGTGTAAACATGGAACGAATTCACCGTCTTCACCAATTACGTCAAGAACTTTTGTTCCTGCGCGTGTCATGATGTCCATGTTAAGAACAACGTATTCAGAATCTGTAAGTTCAATACCATTCTTAGAAATTGGAGAACCAAGAGGACCCATGCAGAAAGGAATAACGTACATTGTGCGTCCGTGCATACATCCCTTGTAAAGACCTTTCATTGTTGCCTTAAGTTCAACCGGGTCAATCCAGTGGTTTGTTGGACCAGCATCTTCTTCTTTAACTGAAGAAATAAAAGTGCGTCCTTCAACACGTGCTACATCGCTAGGAAGTGAGCGGAAAAGGAAGCTGTTTGGCTTTTTGGCAAGAGGAGTTGCGAGACCTGAGTCTACGCATTTCTTCATAAGGCGGTCATATTCAGCTGTAGAACCGTCACAAACGTAAACCTCATCTGGTTCACACATTTTAACACATTCGTCAATCCAAGCTTTAATCTTGGCATTTTTAATAACATCTAATGTCATTACAGAACTCCTTAAAAGGTAAGGGCATCAGGAAAATCCTTTGAAAATTTGCCCTTTTCATTGAAAAATATACTGTTTTTTAAATATTTATACAACAAGTGACAAAATTTATTTTTCTGTCTCACTGGAATTTAAGCCTGTTCTGATTGTATTTGCGTGTCAAAAAAGGTAAATTGTTCAGTATGGAAGAAAAAAACATGGGGCTTAACGAATTTAATTTCTGTCCGAAATGCGGTTCAAGAAAAGTACAGACTGCTTCTGGCGGCAGAAAATGGGATTGTCCGGAATGCGGTTTTGTTCTATATAATAATGTAGCTGCTTCAGTAGGTATCCTTATTCAGAATGAAAAAGGCGAATTCCTGTTTGAAAAAAGGGCAAAGGAACCACAGAAAGGCAAATATGTTCAGCCGGGCGGTTTTATTGATCCAGATGAAACTGCAGAAAATGCTGCTTACAGGGAATGCCTCGAGGAACTTGGTGTCGAAGTAAAGAATCTGCGCTTCTTGTGCTCTTGCCCAAACACTTATCCGTACAAGGAGATGGTTTATAAAACATGCGACATGTGGTTTACGGCAGTTCTTCCACAAGATGCACAGCTTAAGCCGCAGGAGTCTGAAGTTACGTCTCTTGTATGGAAAAAAATTACCTGTGAAGAAGATATTCAGAATGCAGACATTGCGTTTGAGTCTGGAAAGAATGCGTTAAGGTTTCTGCTTAACAAAGGAGAATAATAATGGAAAAATTAATTGAAAGATGCGGTTTGCCGGTATTCATAATCTGTGCAGTAACACTTGCTGCATGCATTGTGCTTCTTGTTGTATATACAGTTAAAATCAGTAAGCTCAAGAAGCAGTTTGCTGAAGGAGGTCCTGTTCCTCCTGTTTCTTCATTCATGTTTTATGCAGTTGGCTCCGGTTTTGTACTGCCTGTTCTGCCTTTGTTCATTCCGCTCGATACTTATGTTGTTTTCGTTATCTGTGGCTGTGCGGTTATGGGGATCTATATGTCCTTCAGTGAAAGAGTAAAGCAGTTAGATATGAACTAAAAAAGTGCTCCCGAAAAAAAAAGCACCGGTCTGAAATATGTTCAAACCGGTGCATATATATTATCAGTCCCCAGCTTTGCTCGAAAGGACTGTTAGGAACAGAGATGACTCTGTCCGATTAAAAGCAAAAAAAAACCTGAACTTGAGCAACAAATTCAGGCTTAGTACAAGGCGTCTCGCGGAATCGAACCGCGGCATAGTGGTTTTGCAGACCAGTCCCTTACCACTTGGGTAAGACGCCATATGTGAAAATGATAATAACAGATTTACACCAACGTGTCTAGTGGTTTCTGTTATTACATTCCCCCTTCAATTTCGTTGAACAAAGCTTCGTAAAGAGTAGCCTTGTCGCTGTTTGTATCGCGTATAGTCTTAGCCATCCTCTGCGCAAGGTGAAGAATTACCCTATAGCCAAGAATAGGTTCCTGTTCGCACATCGAAAGGAATTTTTTTGAAGAAAGAACGATTGTAGAACAGTCTGTTGCGGCTTTGACAGTAGCAGAACGTGTATCGTTGCTGATTAAAGCTGTTTCGCCAAAGAAAATATTCTGTTCAGACTTAAGGCGTGCAAGTGCAATAGTGTCTCCTGCAGGAGTGTTTCGCTGAATCTGAACTTCACCGGTGTACAGGATGTAGAATGAGTCTCCGTGTTCACCTTCCTTGATTATTGTTTCGCCTGTCTTGAAATTTTCGATTGAAAGGTTATCGTAAACAAGCTTGAGTATTCTTCTGTCGTTTTCGTTTTCAACACTAAAGTCACTGAACAGCTGTATCTGAACTAATCTTGGCAATACTTTTTCAAATGTATCCATGTTATGCTTTCCTCCGCTTATTCCTTAATTTATTTCTGAACAGGTCCGCGTACAAAAATTGCCTTTGTGTTTTTCTGAATTACAAAGTCAGCCGGCGGTGTAAGAATTGGTTCGTTGCTCTTAAGGGTCTTAACTTTCTTTAAGTTGTCAACGATTTTCTTAACGTCAGGATTTTTCTGTGCTTCACGAAGTGCGTCCTTCCTGCGCTGGTGGAAGTTTCCTGTGTTTAACAGAAGCCCTATAAGAACGCCTCTCTGCGTAAGTGAGCGCTTGTATTCAAGATAAGTCTTTCCAACGAATGAAGCCGGTATGTCTTCTATAATAATGCCTGTTTCAGCATCGTCACCGATAAGCGTACGGATTACGTTGCTGTAGCCCATGCCGCTCGAAGCTGTTGCAAGAAGTGAATGTTCATAATCTGTAGTAAGGATTATTTCGTCACAGTGAGCCATCTGAAGGTGCTTTTCAAACTTAGCATCAAGAAGTTCTGCAGCAATATAAAGTCCCGGGTTAATGCCTTCCATTGTAAGAACGGCAAGAACTGTACGGCTGTCAATTTCAAGGTCAGAATAATCTTTAGAATGGTCGCAGATAACAAGAGCCCTTTCTGCACTTTCAATTTCTGCTCTCCTTAACGTAGCTTCATCAGTAAAGTCGCCTGAAATGTAATTTATTTCCTTGTAGCGCGGATCAGAACGAAGCTGAGCAATCTGTTCCGGGGCATCATTCACAAGAACAATCAAGTCTGGTGTAATATCCGGATTTGATTTCAATACGCTTTCCAGAATTTTATCAAAGCCCTGACGGTAACCGCATAATAAAAAATGTCCTTTCATAGTCTTTAACTTTTTAAGCCCCTTATCTTTTTTCATCTGTAAATCCATAAAGATGGATGACATTTTACCAGTAATGGCACTAAGCAATAACATTCCAAGAATAAGCAGTACAAGAGCCGCCATTCTTCCCGGAACTGATTTAACACAATAGTCAAAATATCCTGCGAAGACTGTTACGAGGGTAAACCACACTGAGTCAAACATTGTAGCAATTCCGCTTTCGGTCTGTGTTTCTGTTTCAAATACCATTACAGTTGCTATTGCAATGATTATGAAAAGCAGAATATAGCCGTAAGTCAGAGGATTTTTCAGTGCGTATTTAAGGTTTCTCTTAAAGTGTCTCCATTTTTGTGATGACTTCTTTTTCATATTGAACTCTTTTAGTGTATTTTATCACAAACGACTTTTTTTTTCTAGAAAGAGAAATTTACATATTTTATTCGGTTTGCTTAAAGTTCGTACAGCTTAAGTTCCGGGTAAACAGTCTGAATGAATTTAAAGTGAGCGTCTTTTGTCCAGAGTGGTACATCATACTTTATGGCAAGGTATGCAATAAGTGCATCTGTTACGGGAACTGAAAAACCGTTTTTACGTATTGTCTGCAGCATTAAGCCGGAAAATTCCCAGTCGTATTCGTCAACAGTAAGATTTTCGAAGGTTCTTAAATCAGCAAGGAATTTATCTGCTTCGTCATCATTCAATGCTCCGTGAAGAAGTTCTGACTTTACCGGACCGCATACTGCTATTGGCAGTAAATCAACTTTTTTTGCAAAATCAGAATTGCGTGATTTAAAGTAATCAATAAGAATATTTGTATCTGCCAGAATCATAATATGCTTATCCTCCTTAATTCGTTTACAGCTTCTTCATCAACTAAAATGGGACCTGTTTCGTCCAGAAATTTTATTCTTTCTTCAGGAGTCATTGTCGGCTTTATTGGCGGAGTTACGTGTTCACGGATTTTTTTAATGAAAGCCTTGCGTTTTTCTTCTTCTTCCTTGCTCTGGATTAAAGTAATTGTTCTTTGTGATTTTCTTACGAGTTCTTCGTAATCTTCTACGGAAATCATTACGCATTCAGGATTGTTGTTTTTTACTATTACACGCGGACCGTCAGTCTTTACTTCTTCAATTATTTTACCGGCTTCCCCTTTGTTAAAGCGTGTAATTGAAATAAATGCATTCAGCATTTTTAATGCAGTCATTGCGTCATATTTTGGAACTGGCATAAAAACCTCCTTATATAGATTGATAATTGCATTGTAATTTATGTCAATAAATATGTCTATAAATAATACAGTTAATAAAATATTCAATTGATTTCTTCTATAACATTGTATATAAAAATAGACTTTTTATTGCTAATGGTTTACAATATTTGCATGAAAATTTTCACATTTAAGGGTGGAATATACCCGCCGGAAAGGAAGGAATTGAGCCGCGACTGTCCAATTACTGACGCTTTTCCTTCAACTAAGACAGTGACAATTCCAGTCACAATGGGAGGAGCCCCAAATACTCCTCTTGTAAAGGTTGGAGACATTGTAGCAAAAGGACAGAAAATTGCTGCAAGCGACAAATTCATGTCTGCTCCAGTTCACGCTTCTGTTGCCGGTACAGTTAAAAAAATTCAGAATTGTATGGTAACAGGAAACACAGAAGTTCCTTGTATCATCATTGAAAGCGACGGTTCAGACAGAACAGACTACATGCCTGTACTTGATCCGTTTACATGTGATGAAAAAGAAGCAATTGCCAGAATCCGCGATGCTGGTATTGTCGGAATGGGAGGTGCTTCTTTCCCGACACACGTAAAGCTTTCACCACCGCCTGATAAGGAAATAGAATACGTTCTGCTCAATGCAGCTGAATGTGAACCATATCTTACTGTTGACGACCGCACGATGCAGGAAGAAACATCAAAAGTTGTTGACGGTCTTGCAATAGTACTTCGCATAATGGGTGCACAGGGAATCATTGCTCTTGAAACAAACAAGGATTACCTTAAGCCGATTCTCGAAAAGGAAATTGAACTTAACGGCTATGCAGACGATATTGAAGTTCTTCTTGTTAAGACAAAGTATCCTCAGGGATGCGAAAAGAATATTGTAGAAGCATGTCTTGGCCGCGAAATACCGGCTGGCAAACTTCCGGCTGATGCAGGTGCATTAATCATAAATGTTGGAACTGTATGCGCAATTAGCGATGCATTCCGTTTAGGTAAGCCTTTGATTGACAGGGCACTTACAATAAGCGGCGGTGCATGCGAAAAGCCTTGCAACATCCGCGTACCAGTAGGCACAATGATCGGCGACCTTATTCCTGAAGTATTTACGCTTAAGGCAGGAAAGACTGCAAAAATCGTAAGCGGCGGTCCAATGATGGGCTTTGCCATGACAAACGTAATGTTCCCTGTAGCAAAAGGTACAAGCGGAATTACTTTCTTAACAAAGGAAGAAACTTATCTTACAGACGAAAGTCCATGTATCGGATGCGGTAACTGTGTAGGCGTATGTCCTATGCATCTTACTCCTGTAATGATGGTTCGTGAGCTTAAGGCAGACAATATGGATGCTGCAAAGAAATTCGGTCTTATGGACTGTATTGAATGCGGCTGCTGTTCATATGTATGTCCTGCAAACGTTCGCCTTGTTCAGCGCTTCAGACTTGGAAAAGCAATATTAAGACAGCAGATGGCAGAAGCTAAGGCAAAGGCAGATGCTGCTAAAGCTGCAGAATCTTCTGCAAAGGAAGGTGAAAAGAAATGACAGATACTCAGACTAACGAAATATATCTTTCTTCAAGCCCGCACTACACAAAAGGCCTTTCTACAACAAAAATTATGCTCTGCGTAATTCTTGCACTTCTTCCTGAATGTGTTTACGGCGTAATTCTTTTTGGAATTAAAGCACTTGTTACTATTTTAGTTTCTGTAGCAAGCTGTGTTGTATTTGAATGGCTGTTCAACAAGATATGCAAGAAGCCTTGCTCAATCGGCGACTGTTCTGCAATCGTTACGGGCATTCTTCTTGCTCTTGTATGTCCGCCAACTGTTCCTGCATGGATGGTAATTCTTGGCGCACTTGTAGCAATCGTAATTGCAAAGGGTCTTTTCGGCGGAATTGGTGCTAACGTATTCAATCCTGCATTGACTGGAAGGGCTTTTCTTTTCATAAGCTTCCCTGCTGTAATGGGCGCTTCATGGCTTGAACCTTTCTCTTCATTCGATGCAGTTTCTTCTGCTACAATCCTTTCAAAGATTCAGTCTGGAAATTTTGCTGCAACTGCTTCTACTTACATTGATTTGTTCCTTGGAAAAAGGGCAGGCTGTATTGGTGAAACATGTATTCTTCTTTTACTGATTTCATTCATATTCCTTGCTGCAGTAAAAGTTATTGACTGGCGTGCACCTCTTGGCATGGTAGGAACTGTTGTTGTTGCAACATTCATTGCTGCACTTGTTAAGACAGGTGACTGTGCTGCTTCCTGTCAGGAAGTTCTTCTTGCTCTGCTTACAGGCGGTTTGATTTTTGGCGCAACATTCATGGTAACTGATTACGCAACAACTCCTGTAACAAAACCGGGACGCTTTGTATTCGGAATCGGCTGTGGTCTCATTACATTCTTAATCAGGACATTCGGCGGTTATCCGGAAGGCGTAATGTTCAGTATCCTTATAATGAATTCAATTGCTCCTTTCCTTAACAACCTTACAGTACGCAAATACGGTTACGGTAAAAAAGGAAACGCTAAGCCTGCACCAAAAAAGATTGTTCAGGACTTTGACATAAAAAATGCTAAACAGGAGGAAACAAAATGAGTGCAAAAGAAGGCTCTATTGGCTCAATGTTAAGGCTTGGCCTTATACTTGCAGCATTTGCTGTTGTTTCATGCGCACTTCTTGCCGTAGTAAACAACATCACTGCTCCTGTTATTGAACAGAATAATATTCGGAAAGCAAACCAGGCTATGAAAGCTGTATTTGCTGATGCAGACAACTTCAAGCAGGTAACTGATTTTGCTCCTAGTGCAGACGCTTCAGTAACAATCGATAAATTCTTTGTTGCAGAAGCCGGCGGTAATGCAAAGGGTGTAGTAGTTCAGGTAACAGGTCCTACTTACGACAAGGCAACTCTTGTTGTAGGATTTGATTTAACCGGTACGGTAACTGGCGTTCAGTTCCTTGCTTTAACAGATTCACCAGGATTTGGTCTTAAGGCAAATGATCCTACCTACACTGTAAAAAGCGGAAAGACTTTCTACGGTCAGTTTACGGGGCTTAAAGCTTCTGACGGTTTTAAGGCAGGTTCTACTTTTGATGCAATCAGCGGTGCAACAATTACAAGCAACGGTGTAGCAGGTTTGCTTACTGCTGCTTCTGGTTCTGCTCTTTCATATCTTGAAGGATTGAGGTAAGAAAATGGGTAATAAATTCAATACTTTCAAAAACGGTCTTTTAAAAGAAAATCCGCTTCTTGTACTTCTTATTGGACTTTGTTCATCACTTGGAATTACGACCAGCATCTTTAACGGAATCGGTATGGGATTCAGCATGATGTTCGTTCTGCTTATGAGTGAACTTGTAATCAGTACGTTCAGAAAACTTATTCCTGATTCAATCCGTCTTCCAATATTCATCATTATCATTGCGGCATTTACTACAATCGTACAGCTTGTCCTTCAGGCTTACGTTCCGTCTCTTTACGATGCGCTTGGTGTATTCTTACCGCTTATTGTTGTTAACTGTATCATCATGGGACGCGTTGAGGCTTTTGCTTCAAAGAATACTGTAGGAGATTCAATTCTTGATGCTTTGGGAATGGGTCTTGGATACACTTGGGTACTTGTTACTATTTCGTTTATCCGTGAATTCTTTGGCGGCGGAACACTTATGGCTGGTACTGCTCTTAAGGTAGAAATTATTCCTGAAGCTTACCGCATCGGTATTTTGAACAGTGCTCCTGGCGGCTTCCTTGTATTTGGTTTCATCATTGCAATTACAGCAGCCATTGCTAATGCAAAAAAGAATAAGGAGGCTTCTAAATGAGTGAACTTTTAAAGATTTTCGTAAAATCACTTCTTGTAGATAACGTTGTTCTTGTTCAGTATCTTGCAATCTGTCCGTTCATCGGTATGTCGAGCGACACCGGTAAGGCAACAGGCATGGGTATTGCAACTACTTTCGTAATCATTCTTGCTACTGCAGTAACATGGCCTCTTTACACTTTTGTAATGGTTCCGCTTCATCTGGAATTCTTACAGACGCTTATATTCATTCTTGTAATTGCTGCCCTTGTTCAGCTTGTAGAATTCTATCTTAAAAAATCTGTGCCTTCTCTGTACAGCGCAATGGGTATTTACTTAACTCTTATTACTACTAACTGTGCTGTTCTTGGCGTTACAATCAACTGTCTTTCTTACGGTTACAATTACGGAGAAAGTCTTGTTTACGCATGCGGTTCTGCTCTTGGATTCTTAATGAGTCTTGTTGTAATGAGTGGTGTACGCAAGAGAATCAAGATTGCACCAATTCCTGAAAGCTTTAAGGGAACACCTATTCTGTTTGTTGCAGCAGGTCTTCTTTCACTGGCATTCGTTGGTTTCAAAGGTTTGATTAAATAGGGGGCGGTAAATGAAAACAATTATCCTTACAATTATTCTGGCATTTGCTGTTGCCTTTTTACTTGGATTTTTACTTGGTCTTTTCAAGAAGGTATTCTTTGTTGCAGTTGATGAACGCGTAACAAAAATTCGTGAAGTTCTTCCTGGTGCTAACTGCGGTGGTTGCGGTTATCCTGGTTGTGACGGTTGTGCAGCTGCTATTGTTGCAGGTGAAGCTCCGGCTAATGCTTGTACTGCTGGCGGTGCTGATGTTGCCGGTAAGATTGGTGAAATTCTTGGAGTTTCAGTTTCTGTTACTCCTATGGTAACTGTTCTTGCATGTCAGGGAACTAAAGACTGTGCTGCTCCACGCGGTAAGTATAACGGTATAAAAAACTGCCGTTCTGCAATGCTTACTGTTAACGGAACTAAGATGTGTTCTTTTGGCTGTATTGGTTTTGGTGACTGTGTAGAAGCTTGTCCGTTTGGTGCTGTTAAGATGGGTGCTGACGGTATTCCTGCTGTTGATTACAAGAAATGTACCGGTTGTGGTGCATGTGCCAAGGCTTGTCCACGCGGTCTGTTTAAGCTTTTACCTGCTGACCTTAAGGGTGCTGTTCCTCTCTGCGTAAACAAGAGTGAAAATAAGCCTATGATCCGCAAGAACTGTACAAACGGCTGTATGAAGTGCGGCAAGTGTGTACGCGAATGCAAGCAGCAGGCAATTGCTTTGGTTAACGGTATTCCAACTGTTGACTACACAAAGTGTAACGCCTGCGGTGA
>JAZUKU010000221.1:0-1687 GCA_045643485.1 Treponema sp.
AAGCCAATGCCGCTCTTTACATGCGAAAAAGTTCTTGGCGGAGACAGCAGCGCTTACCTTACGATTAAAGACGAAAACTTAGCGTAATTATTTGCTTTCAGGTATCCTGTATTCAATATAGTGAACTCTTTTATTTTGAACAGCCTCTTTAATTTCTTTTTCACGCTGGCTTAACTGACTGTCACCTGATTTTACTTCAATAAAAAAGATGTCCTTTACTTCCTTGCCTTCTGCTGTTCCCGGGAAAGCAATGAAATCTATCGGTTTGCCAATGAATCTTACGTCACCTGGATTACACGGAAATTCAGGAAAAAATGGAGCAAGCTGTTCTGAAAACTGACCGCCCAATACGGCACGGCTTCTTTTAACTGCATCCTGTCTTTCGCGCTTGATTTTATCCTTATTGGTAATAGTCTGGACTACTTCTCCCCAGAAAAATCCTATCGCAGCCATTGCAACTGCAGCAATAATCATAAAAGTAATGAACTCTGAATCAAGGCCCTTAAACTGAGCAATTATGTCCTTAAAGAAAGCTATCATATTTTAATTATATCATTAAAACACTTTTTGTGTCAGTGTCCGTATTTTTTGGATTAACAACGGCAGTATTTTATTCCGATAATCAAATGAGGTGTTTATGAAAAAAATTATCATTCTGACTGTTCTTTCAATAAGTTTATATACAGCTGTTTTTTCGCAGACAGGACGCAGCGTTCAGCCGGTACAGTCTTACAGCACGCATTACAATGTTACGGAATCACCGTTAAAGCTTGAATTTCACCAGCAGAAAGGCGATAAGTTCAGGATTCTTTCTACTGTTACAGAAGACGTTTACGTAAACAGACAGTTTAACCACAGGGGCCTCATCATAAACAGGGTTTCAGTAAATGTTCCTGAAGTAAACAAGGACGGCTCTGCTGTTCTTGAAGCAAAATTCATGACGACTGAAGAAAGCGAAAGCAATACAAAGACAATCAAATGGGCAGAAGAATATTACAGTAAATATACACGAAGCAAGACAGGCGTTTATTCTGGCGGTGACGAATACTTCATGCCTACAGTAAGAAACGTACCTGTTTTCCCTGACAAAGAAATAAAGCCTGGTGACAAATGGACTGCAGAAGGCTATGAAGTTCACGACCTTCGCCAGACATTCAATATTACTGAACCGTATAAAATTCCATTTACAGCAGAATACGAATATCTTGGCACTGTAGTACAGACAAAAAAGCTTTATGTAATCAAGGTTGTATATTCCCTTTATTACGAAAGCCCTGTTGAGCCAAAGGCAGCAGGAGCAGCTGACTGGCCGCAGATGACGATGGGTCATTCAAACCAGCTTATCTACTGGGATGCAGAAAAAGGATGCATTGACCATTACCAGGAAACATTCAGAATCCTTATTGAAACAGCTTACGGTAACATAATGGAATTCCGCGGTAATGCAGAAGCTCAAATTACAGATTTTGTTTCAGTTAAGAATGACAATACCGTAGAAAAAATACAGGATGAAGTTAACAGGCTGGGTGTTAAAAACGTAACTGTTAACAAAAATGAAAAAGGCCTTACACTTTCAATTGAAAACATCAAGTTCATGGCAGACAGTGCAATTCTTGAAGAAAGCGAAAAGAAAAAGCTTATGTCACTTGCTGAAATTTTAAAGCAGTATCCTGACAACGACATTCTT
>JAZUKU010000222.1:0-2611 GCA_045643485.1 Treponema sp.
AGCACAATCAGCGAATCAATGACTGTAATGATTATCAATACATTGCGGATAGCTGCAAGTGTTTTGCTGCTAAAAAGTTCAGATTCTTCAAATACATAAATTATGGTAAATGTAATAAAGTAGTCCATTGCTGCAAACATAAGCATATTTGCATCGTAAACCAAAAGCTTTTCAACTTCCGTATCTACACCGACAAAGTTTGCAAGATAGAATAAAAAAACACCTGCTAAGCCATAAATGATTATTCCAAAACTTGCACTTCTTTCCTTTTTATCATGCTTTCTGTAAACAAAAGAAAGGCATAATGTAGAAATCAATGAAACTGCGTAAAGAAAAATACTGAAAATATATAGTGCCATACTTTAATTTTAGCACATTTTTGAGAATTTAGATAATTTTTTAGTTACAGTGGCTTTCTTCGCCGTGACCCGTACATGTACCGCCGCAGTCGTTTTTGTTAAGCATTTCCTGCATTGTATGCCAGCCTAAAACGGCACATTTTACGCGTGCAGGCATGTGGCTTATGTCCTTAAGGGCAGAAGCTTCGTCCAATGGCTCAAGTTCGTCACCGTCAGCCTTTCCCTGAATCATGTCCATGAAAAGCTGTGCCAGTTTAAGGGCTTCTTCCTTAGACTTACCGATTATGTCATCAAGCATCATGTCTACGGAAGCCTGGCTTACAGCACAACCAGAGCCATTAAAGCTTCCTTCCGTAATGATTCCGTTGTCGTCAACCTTAAGCTGAAGGTAAATGTTGTCACCGCAGCTTGGGTTTACTCCCTGGAGCGTAATTGTAGGATTTTCCATAACGCCCTTGTGGTTAGGGTTTACGTTATGTTCATTAAGTATTTCTGCATATAATGTTTTAAGATCCATATTATTCTCCAGTCTTATTTGTTAACTATAAATTAAAAGCCCATCCATTCACGTACATGAGAAAGGCGTTCGCAGAAGCGTTCAATTTCTTCTTCCGTATTGTAGAAATATAAGCTTGCACGGGCAGTACTTCCAACGTTAAGGAACTGCATCAACGGCTGGGCACAATGATGACCAGCACGGATTGCAATTTTTTCTGAATCAAGAATGCTTGCTATGTCATGCGGATGAACGTCATCGATTGTAAAAGTCATTATGCCGCAGTGGCGTGAAGGATCGCTGTTACCGATTATGTGAACATGAGGTACGTTCTTCATGCCATCGTACAAAAGCTTTGCAAGAGCGTTATCATTCTGCTCAATGTTTTCCATGCCTATTTTGTTAAGGTAATCAATTGCAGCTGCAAGTCCTACTGCACCGCTTGCGTTAACTGTTCCTGCTTCAAACTTATGCGGTAACGGAGCGTATGTTGCGTCTTCGCGTGTAACGTATTCAATCATTTCACCGCCGCGAAGGAAAGGAGGCATTTCTTCAAGAATTGCTTTCTTGCCGTAAAGAACGCCTATTCCCATTGGACCGCACAATTTGTGTCCGCTTAATGCAAAGAAGTCTGCATCTATGTCTTTTACGTCTACTTTAATATGTGGTGTACTCTGAGCACCGTCAACTACAACTACAGCACCCTTTCCGCCGTTGCCTGTTTTGTGTGCATAAGAGGCAATTTCCTTAACAGGATTTGTAATGCCGAAAACATTGCTTACATGCGCAATTGCAACAAGCTTTGTCTTAGCAGTAATCTTTGATTCATATTCAGCTTTTGAAATAATGCCCTCAAAATCGCTTTCAAGGAACACGAGCTTTGCTTTCTTAGCCTTGCAGACCATCTGCCACGGGAGCATGTTTGAGTGATGTTCCATTACGGAAACTACAACTTCATCGCCTTCCTGTATGTTTGTCATGGCCCATGAATAAGCAATAAGGTTCATGCTTTCCGAAGTATTTCTTGTAAAGATTATTTCGCATTCTTCTGAAGCGTTGATGAATTCCTTTACCGTATGACGTGCATTTTCGTATTCGTCAGTTGCCTTTACGCTTAATGCATACAGGCCGCGCAACGGATTTGCATTTGCAGTCTGATAGAAACGGCTTACAGCGTCAATTACACACTGCGGTCTCTGGCTTGTTGCTGCACTGTCAAAGTAAATTACGTCTTTGTTTTCAGGCTGAGCAAAAATAGGGAAATCTTTTCTATACTGTGAAGCTAAACAGCTCATTTTTCAAAAGCCTCTTCAAGATAATTGTTTATTTTTTCTTTAAGCCCTTCGTCCGGAATGCGGCTGCTTACTGCATTTACCTTTGCCTTAATCATAAGTGTTTCTGCAGTTTTTCTGTCTACACCGCGTGTTTCAAGATAAAACAGCATGTCATCATCAAGACGGCCTATTGAAGCACCGTGATGTCCTTCTACAGCTTCTTCATCGCATAAGATTACAGGAAGTGTCTTGTTAACGACCTCAGGGCTTAAAAGAAGTACGTCTTCAGTTTCGTTACCTACAGCGTTTTTTGCGCCCTTAACAAAATCAATTGTTCCGCGCCATGTTTTTTTTGCACTGTCAGTTACTACACCGTTTACAGACATTTTGCTGTCTGTTTCCTTACCTGTCTGGCGTACTACATAATTAATGTCTATGTCCTGTTCGTCTTTTGCGGTATATGCAACAAATCCGCTGCATTC
>JAZUKU010000223.1:0-20792 GCA_045643485.1 Treponema sp.
CGGTCCCATGCAGTTCTGTCCATACCGTGCATTCTCATTACAGTCATGCGTTTGCAAAGGTTTTCATCCTTGCAGGTAACCATTCCGCCTTCACCTGTTGTCATTGTCTTGGTTGCGTAAAAAGAAAAAACTCCAATGTCACCAAGACTGCCTGCATAACCGTCAGAAGTTTTGCTTGGAAAAGAATGAGCGCAGTCTTCAATAACCTTTACATTATATTTCCTGGCAAGTGCATTTATTTTCTTCATGTTGCATACATTTCCTGCAATATGAACAGGAACTATAGCCACAACATTTTTGCCTTTTTCACTTTGCAGAATCTTTTCAATCGAATCAGGATCAATGCTGTAAGAACTATTTTCGATGTCAGCAAAATAAACGTCTCCGCCCAAATGACGTGCGCTTGTTGCAGTAGAAACGAAAGTGTAGGGTGTAGTAATTACAGCTTTTCCTGGACCTACACCGCATGCATCCATTGCTAAAATCATGCCGCTTGTGTTGCTGTTTACTGCAAGTGCATAAGGAACATCGATTTTCTGTGCAAACTCCTTTTCAAAAGCAAGCGTTTCTTTTCCTGTAGTGAGCCAGCCGCTTCTGATAACCCTGATAACGGCGTCTTCTTCTTCCTTAGAAAATGACGGTCTGAAAAAAGGAACTTTTATTTCGTCAGCCATTAAAGTGCCACCCTTACTGAAGTTGCCATATCCATAAGCTTACCGCTTTTTTCTTCAGCTTTATAAAATTCGTCAAGAGTTGGAACTGCCTTGCGTAAAATTGAAACAAGCTTCTGCCTGTTGCGGAAATCATCTGGAGATTTTTCGTCAAAGAAGCATATCGGGGCCAGGTTGCAGATAAGTTCATTAAGGTTAAATGTCTTTGGAGGAATGTTGTTAAGTACAAGAAGCTTTTTGTATTCAGTTGGAGTAGGATTTTCTTCCTTAAGCCATAGCGGTTCAAAAAGCCTTTCTCCCGGACGGATGCCTATAAACTTAATGTCAATGTCTTCGTAAGGTTCAAGTCCGCTGAATCTGATTATCTGTTCGGCAAGATCAATGATTTTTACCGGTTCGCCCATATCAAGCAGATAAGACTTGCCGTTTTTTCCAACGCCGCCAGTCTGCAGAACGAGTGAACAAGCTTCCGGAATAGTCATGAAGTAGCGTTCCATTTTTTTATCAGTAACAGTTACCGGACCGCCGTTTGCAATCTGTTCCATAAAGACTGGCAGAATTGAACCTCTTGAGCCAAGTACGTTACCGAATCTTACGAACATAAAGTCCTGACCGTCTTTTGTTTTTGAAGCAGCTTCATTAACAAGCTTTTCACAAAGCATTTTACTTACACCGTAAACGCTTACTGGTTCAACTGCTTTATCTGTTGAAATAAGTACGAATTTGTTAACGCCATATTCAAGAGAAGCATCAATAAGGTTCTTTGTACCGAATACGTTGTTTTCAATAACTGCAACAGGATTTTCTTCCATCATTGGAACATGTTTGTATGCAGCACAGTGGAAAATTACATCACAATGCGTATGAGAAATGATATAGCGTACATATTCACGGTCCTTCATGTCACCGATGATAGGAACAACATTAGTTTTTTCACCAACGCCTTCTGTCTGAAGATGATGAAGTTCCCTGTAAATGTTTACGATTGAATTTTCACCGTGACCAAAAAGATAAAGACGTTCTGCTCCTGCAGACAAAAGCTGTCTTGAAAGTTCGCTGCCTATTGAACCTCCGGCTCCTGTAATAAGGACTCGTTTTCCCCTAAGGTAAGAAAGGCTTTCGTGAAGCGGAATTATTACCGGGTTGCGCCCAAGAATATCAAGCGGATCAATATCCCTTGTCTGAGCAAGATGGGCTTTTCCGTCAATAATCTGGCTGATGGAAGGAAGAATCTTTATCTTAAAGAAACCACATTTCTTGAGGACAGTATATATTTCCTTTATCCGTTCAACAGGTGCGCTTGGAATTGCGATTATAGCTTCATCAATTGCATTTACGGACAAAAGAGAAGGCATTGCGTTAATAGGACCAATTACAGGAATACCGTCAATTTCTGTACCTATGAGTTCCTTATTGTCATCGAAAAAAGCTGAAATCTTACCAAAAATAGACTTACGTGCTATGTCGCGGGCAATCATCTGTCCTGCGAAACCTGCACCGATTATATAGAGACGTGCGTCTGTTTTACTCATTTCCCTGCCACCATATTAACTATAACATACAAGTTTTTTTTCTTCAACTTAATATAATGTAAATAAATAACTTTAAAAAATAACGCTAAACTTAAAAAATAGAATACCGATTATGTAAAAGAGACGAAGTGTTTTTTCGGGACACACGTTATTTCGACTTTTTGGGGATAAAAATGATCAGGAAAGCAGTATTTTTCTGTCTGTTTGTATTAACAGGATTTGTTTATGCATCATCGTATTCACTTCAAATAATTCAGCATGACGAAAATAATGAAAATATTAATTCTTTAAGTTATGCCTTTGAAGACGGAATAATGGATTATTTTTTTAACAGCGGAAATGTTATAAGCAATACGCCGATAGTTGCAGTAAAAAATGCATCTGAAGACGAGCATGTCATTGATAAGGCAATAATGACTTCGCTTAACGGATATTGTGATGTAATGATTGCTGTAATTCTTGAGTTTTCAAATAATGAAAGAATGACTGATGCAGCAACCTTTTCTGATCTTGAAAAAGTAGAATGGTTTGTTATGGATCTTTCTACAGAGAAAAAAATAGCTGACGGTACTCTGGAAAATACACTTAAAGACTTAACTGATACGAAAAAAAGTATCTCTAAATTTACAACTGCATTGTCTAAGGATATTGTTTCCTGTTTAGGTAATATTTAAGGGTGGATGAAATATGAAAAAAACAATTGCTGAACTTTTATTGATTTTAACTGCAACATTACTTTTTGCCGCTGCAAAGCCTTCTCTTGACGGAAGGGCTGTAGTAGCTGAGACCGGTGCTATGCCTTCTGGTCTGTTTGCAAAAACTGTAGGATATCTGCCGGGAGACAGTGTAAGTGTAACAAATCCTACTACCGGAACTACGGTAGATGTTCTCATTCTTGGGGCAATAGATCCTTCTGAAGGTATTGCAATATTACTTTCTCCGGAAGCTGCATCTAAATTACAGATAAAGAAGAATTCAAATATCCAGGTAAAAATAACAAAAAGAAACGGCCAGCTTGATGCTGCTGTAACAGGAAGTGCTATTCTTGCTCATTCTGCAGAGAATGAAGAAACAGATACAGATTATGATGATTTTGAAGCTTTCAGAAAAAGCATAGAAAAGAAATCGCTTCTTGAAGACAGTTCTTACATGGAAGAAAAAGGAAATACTTATATTCCTGAAGATGATACGGAAGAAGAGACAGAATCTTTAGAACCTGAAGCTTCTGAAGAACCAGCTGAAGAAACTGAAGAAGTGTTTGAAGAACCGCAGGAAGAAACTGTTGAACCTGTTGAAGAAGAATCTGAATATTTCGAAGATGATGAACCACAGCCACAGGAAGAAGAAACTGAAGAAATAGAAGAACAGCCTGAAGAAGTTACAGAAGAAGAACCCCTCGAAGAACCGGTTGAGGAACCAGTCGAGGAACCGATTGAAGAGGAACCGATTGAAGAGGAACCTTCAGAAGAAGAATTTGTAGAAGATGAACCTGTAGAAGAACAGCCTGTTGAAGAAGAATCGGAATACTTCGAAGCAGATGAATTATATGAAGAGGAAACACCTGCAGAAGAAGAGACACCTGTAGAAGAAGAACTTGTTGAAGAAACAGAAGAAGAATCTGTTGATGAACCTGTAGAAGAAGAACCAATTGAAGAAGAGCCGGTTGAAGAAGAAATAGAAGAACCTGCAACAGAAGAAGAAAACTCTGAATACTTTGAAGCAGATGAGCTTTATCCGGAAGAAGTACAGGAACCTGTAGAAGAACCTGTAGAAGAAGAAATAGAAGAACTGGAAGAAGTTCCTGAAGAAAGTGAAGAGGTAATCGAAGAACCTGTTGAAGAAGAAACAGAAGAGCCTGTTGAAGAAGAAACAGAAGAATATTTCGAGGCAGATGAAATAGAAGTTCTCCCTGCACAGCCTGAAGAACAGCCAGAAGAAGAACCGGAAAGTGAAGAAGAAGAAATTGTCGAAGAAGAAATTGAAGAACCTGCAGAAGAAGAGACAGAAGATTTCTTCGAAGTAGAAGAAGTTCCGGAATTAGAAACTGTATCAGATGAAATTACAGAAGAACCTGTTGAAGAAGAAACAGATGAAGATGAATACACACCAATTATTCTTGTTCCTGCTGACATGACTCCTCCAGAACCAATGGAAGAACCGGAAGTAGAAGAAGTAATCGAAGAATATGAAGATGTAGAAGAAGTTGCAGAACCTGTTGAAGAAGAACAGGAAGAAGAACCTGCAGTAGTAATTGAAGAACCGGAAGAACAGCCTGCTGTTGAAGAAGAAGCAGAAAATATTGATACAAATGAATTGATCAGAAAACATGCCCTTAATTCTGCAGACGATTTAAAGAAAGACAAGACAGTTTACTATATACAGATTGCAACACTTGGAGACCCAAACAACATAGTTGCAATACTTGATAAATATGCAAAATATCCGATTGTACTTGTTCCAAGAGGAACTGCTTATCAGGTACTTGTAGGACCTCTGAATGAAGATGAATATGGAGTTGTTCTTGAAAAATTCAGGGCATTCGGATTTAAGGATGCATTCTTAAAGACAATCAAAAAGTAAAAGCTTAATGAATAAACAAAAAGGGCTCTCTGTTACGAGAGCCTTTTTTTTGGAGATGGCGGGAATTGAACCCGCGTCCAGATAAGCAAACCAGTCACCTCTACAAGTTTAGTAATGCGAGGTAGTTGTCGAGAGAAGGTAGCAGCATTACAAGCGTCTCCTCCGTATCCTGAATAAAGTCCCGTATGAATATCAGGCTAAACACACAGCAAGTCCCTGTTTGTGTCAGAATGACAGGCCGTTAGGAACAGCACAGTCTGTATTCCGGCTCTGCTTAAGCAGCGAGAGCTAACTGTTCGTTTTCAGACTCTTCGTCTTCTCTACGTTTTGCAGTTATTTGTTTTGCACGTTTAAGAGGAAGTGCGTCCTCACTTGCAGCAAAAGATTTCTCTTAACTGTCGAAACCGGGGCATCCCCATTGCTTAATATAATATACTGTTTAAGAAATGGAACGTCAATTAAAGCATTAGTTTATTAAAAGTATATGGACAAAAAAAAGCTGCACCTGTTTGACAAGTGCAGCCATTTATTAAAAATGAAACTGATTATTCTGCATCCAATGTTACGCCGTGACGTTTCTGCTGGAAACGCTTGAGCATAGCAACACCGTTCTTTTTGTCGTTGTAAACAAATCCACCGTTCCAGTATTCGAGGGCAGCGAAGAGTGCGTTACCACCGTCCTGGTCATCAGATTTCTTTGTTCTGAATGAAACATAATTTGCAAGTTCTTCAAAGTTAGAATTGTGAAGACATTCCATACGCTTGCGGTTAAAGTCATTCCATTTTTCAAGATCTTTGAAACCTTCGCCTTCATCTTCTACAATAATGTGTGCATGAGAAGGGCTGAATGAGTACCATACGCGTACTTTCTTGTTAATATCACAATGATTACCGTGCTTAACGGCATTCTTGATTACTTCACTGATCTGCTGTTCAAGAAGGTTGATTTCCTTGATTTCAAGAGGAGCTGACTGTACGATAAGCAAAGTAAAGTAGCGGATCTGTCTGAAATCTGACGGAAACTCCTTGTAAAGCATATTTTCTTTATCAAAGATTGGATCACTTCCATCTGAGCGTAATAATTTTATTTCTTCCATCTTAATAACTCCTTACTATTCATTCATGATAAGCAGGGCTTCTTCAACACTGTTTGAAATAGGGAAGTAACCCATAAGCTTAGTTAATTCAATAACCTTCTTTACTGAACCATGAATGTTTGAAATCTGAAGCTTTAAGTTCATCTTTTTGATTGTAGAACAAATGTAAATTAAAGCACCGATTCCAGAAGAGTCAATGTAATCAACCTGTTCAAGATTGATAATGAATGATTTTACATTCTTTTCAAGCATCTTCATAACCAATTCCTTGAGCTTGTAAGAATTGTAAAGATCCATTTCACCGTTGACGTCAATAATATAAACATCCCCGTTTTTTCTGATTTTCAGTTCCATAAAATATGCTCCTTTAATAAATGCAAAATTACTGTATCTTTACAACTAACAGTGTCTGGTCATCGTACCGTGTAGCTGTATTACAGAAATTCTTCATGTCTGTTTTAATCAAATTTGTAATTTCTTTTCCTGACTTGTTGTGATTCATCTTAATAAGGTTCTTGACAGTTTCGCTTCCGTACTGTTCGCCCCTTTCATTAAGAGTTTCAACAAGACCATCTGTATAAGTGATGATAATATCACCTGATTTAACTTTACGTACAATGTTGGCATATTCAAATGTCTTGTCTACACCAACTGGACCACCCGGCTGAGAAATTGTTGTAACAGTATCTGTTTCTGCTTCATAAAGAAGAATAGGTGTTGAACCGCCAGATGCATATTCAATTTCTTTTTCAAGTGGATTGTAATTTATAAGTGTACATGAAGCAAAGTGGTCTGCATTTGAAGATTCTCCTGCAATACCTCTGTTTGCCCATGAAAGAATTGTTCCTGCTGTCTGTTTTGTGTTTACAAGAAGACGAAGCATTGCCCTTAACATAATCATTATGAGCATACTTGTAGTACCTTTTCCTGTAACGTCACAAAGCATGAAAGAAATTCTGTCCTTTCTTGAAGGAATGATATCGTAACAGTCACCACATACGCCTTCTGCAGGATTCCAGAATACACCAAGGTTCATGCCTGAAAGAACAGGCAGTTTTGCTGGATGTAATGTTTCCTGGATACGGCATGCAATGTCAGCTTCCTTTGTAATTTCACTGTGTTCTACAATTTCACGAACTGAAATTACGTTCTTTATTGAAGCTGCTGCAAAGTCGCAGAGTGTAGTTGCATTGGAAAGGTCAATTTCGTTGAATAAAGTATTGCCGTGCTTGCGTGCAAGACAAAGAAGTCCGATTACTGCATCGCCGGCTTTAATCGGTATGAAAAGATAGCTTCCGCATTCAAGGAATTCTTCCGGACCGTTTTGGAAAATGCGTTCATCAAATTCCGGTTTTGTAATAAGTTCAGGTTTACCTGCTGTAGCAATTTCACCGAAGATATTTTCTCTTAACGGGAATGAAGCAAACTTGAAGTTTGTAGAAACGCGTATTGGCTTATGTGGCAAGTCATTTGGAAGCTTATATGGAGGAGGGAAGTCTCCGCTGAATGCTTTAACAGCAATTACATCTTCGAAATCATCAACCATTAAAAGAGCACCGCCGTCAGCGTTTACAGTCTTGATGATTGTATTTGTAATGTAATCATATAAGTTGTTGATTCCTTTTTCAGAAGTGAATGCTTCTGCTGCCTGAACCATGAAGTCTCTGTTTATGTTAAGGAGATTAATGTCGTTTTCTGAAAGTTCTGCAACCTTCTGAGCCTGTACTTCTGGAGCTGCTGCTGCAACCGGAGCAGATTTTCTCATAAAACCGATTTTTTCAATTATTTTGGAATCAAATGTACAGAGAATTACACAATAAATAACGAAAAGGAATCCCGAAATACACAAAAGAAATGCGAGAAGGATGAGGGCTTTTGTGGTTGCCTCTTCAGGCATTTTGTTGAGACCGCCGAATAATGCTCCAATGAAAACCAGTGCATCAGAAGTAAATGCAATAAAACTAACTCGGGCAGTACTTCTATTCCTGATGATAATTAAGAGAATAAAAATAATAACGGCTTCAATTGCAGTAATTAAAAGCGGTATGTACGCAAAACTATCATTAAATGTCAAATTTTTCTCCCGGTGTAATTAAGAAATTATACCATGTAAAATTCTTACCGTCAAGTTTTTAGATATTTTAGACATTTTTTAGTATTTTGAACTAAAAAATTTAAAATACCGGAAACTCCCTGACTATTTATCGGCAGAAAATCAGAATTTGTTTAACAGTTTTTTCATCTGAATTTTTGCAAGTATATTCTTGATACGTGACCCGAATTTTGGAGCATATACCTTCTTAAAGGATTCTGCCGCTATATCAAGACTAAAGTCATTGCCGAATTTCTGTTTTAATTCATCCCAATACTTGATTACAAAGACGTAAAGGTCAGAAATAGTGCGTTTCGGGAACTTTTTAAGTATTTTGTGTGACTGAATAGCCTTTTTTACCGGAGTATATACGTTTTCATACCAGGAAAGAATTGCATCCTGCAGAGGAATTTCTTCTTCCTTATTCATGTTGATGTAGTATTTATGAATAAGTATATGGTTATAAATAACGTCATATTGTCCGGAAGTTGAAAAATCGAGCTGCCAGTCGTCTGTAATGTCTCCAAAACCTGTTTCATTGTAAAAAACACGCTTTTCGTAGGCAATTACCTGTTTGATCATGTCTTCCTTTGTACTGCCTGGCTTTAAGTGAATTTCACTCTGAAGACTTACAACTTCTGCATCAATTGCTTCCTGACCCATTGACTTTGCAACAGAAACCCTGTGGTTACCGTCCCTTACGAAATAAAGTCCTCCAAGTTCGTAAAGCGTAATCGGAGGAAGAATTATTCCCTGAATGTGGGCAGCATCAACACGTTCCCATCTTGTCTTAAGATAATTGCTCTTTGGAAAGAAATGATTGTCAAAATCCTGATAGCGTCCTTCGCTTCCTACAATGAGCCTTATAGGGACAATCTGCATTCCCTTGTATATTTCATTTTTTGGCTTAAGAAGTTTTTTTATGTCTGTAAATGAAATCAATGCGGCTTCTTCCGGATTAAGAAGATGCTGGATTTCGTTGATGAGTGCTTTCTGATGACTCTTATAAAAATCTTCATTTGTCTGTGATGACAGATATTGTGGTGTCAAATTTTTCTCCTTTCTTGCTGCAGATGTTAATATCTATGATTACATGACTGAATACGTTTACTACAGTTGTGTTTTCTACTTTTGTCGTACGCTTTGCCTGGAGGTCATAAAGATGTATGTGTCCGTGCAGGAACAGTGCAGGCTTGAATTTCTTTATGAACCAGTTGTAGCTTTCAAAACCTTTGTGACACGGATCTTCCCTGTCGTGAATATGTCTTGGTGAAGCATGTGCCAGGAATATGTCACAATAGCGTCCGTAAAGAATCTTGTTTTTGATAAGGGAAGGTACCATTGAAAGCAGGCGCAGCTTCATCTGGAAGTCTGTATACTGATTCTGTCCTTTGTTGTATCTGAGAGAACCAGACATTCCCGCAATCAGGAGCGGTGTCTGTTGACCGTCTGCCGTACGAAGCTTTAGCCTTTTGTATTTTACAACCTTTTTGCTTATATAGTCACCGCCGTGACTGTGATTCATGTCGCTTGCAGGGGAAGGTGCAGGTGTTTCTCCAAAACCGCCCGTCTTTTCGTAATAACGGTATTCGTTAAGATTATGATTTCCAAAAATAAAGAATGCCGGTTTGTTAAGGTTTGTTACAATAAAATCCATGTAGTCGAGCGAAAGGTCTCCTGCACAGAAAACGGCGTCTACATCAGAATATCGTTCCTTAATGGCATTTGAGTAAATAAGAGGATCAATCTGGTCAGAAACACAAAGAAGCCGCATAGATTATATACCTGAAGCGGCAAGAAGTTTTTCGAGTTTGTTTTTATCAATAAGTTCTACAGGTCTGTTTTCTGCAAATACAACTGCCGGTCTTGAAAAGTCACTGCTTGAAATAACGTAAGCTTTTGAGAACCCCTTGAGTTTTACCTTATCTGCAATAGACCTTATGGCTGTATCTTCAATAGGATTTGCTTCCCTGTAAAATTCTAGGAGGAACTGCTGCTGCCTTACTTCCATCCAGTTGTCTGACTTTGCATTTGTTGCAACAATTGAACATCCGTAACGTGTTGCAGTACAGCTTGAAGCATTCATCTTTAAGCCTCCAAGTGCAATTTTCTTACACATTGTACAGAAGCCTTCATTTCCTGAAGTAAGATATTCCTTTAAAAGATCGTTTGAAGTAATGTCACGGAATTCATTGAGTTTTGCAGATACATCCTTGAATGTACGTGAAACAATATATATCTGTTCCCACTGTTCGAGTGCCTTTTCTATTTTCCTTAACTGTTCGTAGCATGCAGCCAGATAGTATCTTGCGTAAAGAGTTTCCTGGCTTGTTGGTTCTTTTGAAGCTTTTACGGCTCTGTCAAACTCAATTGATGCATTGTCAAGCTGATTTGCGGCCATATAGCATGCACCTCTTTCAAGAAGGGCACGCTGCTTGAATGTAACGTCTCTTTCTGCCTTTTCAAAAGCTGCAAGTGCCTTTGAATATTCCTGTGCATCTTTAAGGATTTTTCCAAGATAATAGTAATTTGAGTAAGTGTCAGGACTTATTCTTATTGCAAGGTCAATTTCCTTTTTTGCATCAGAATACTGTTTTGCCCTGTAAAGAATAAAGCCGAGTGAAGCATGAGCCTGTGCATATCTCGGGTTAATTTGTATTGTTTTCTTGTAATAACCCAGTGCTACATCGGCACGTCCTGAATTTTCGTATATTTTGCCTATGTTGAAAAGAACATCTGAATTTGTCGGTTCCAGCTTTATTAAGAGAAGATATTCTGCAAGAGCATGGTCATTCTGATTGTATTTCTGATAAAGGGATGCCATTTTTTTACGGAATACGGCTTCCGGAATGTCTCCGTTGAATACTGCATTTTCATTTACGAGTTTATATTCCATAAAGGCAAGTTCTGTCTTGTTGTCTGCAAGATAAGCTTCGCCAAGCCAGTAATGTGCAAGATAATCATGAGGATCTTTAGCAATTAAGGATTTTGCTGTTTTTTCGGCTGCAGAAAATTTTCCCTGCTTTATATATTTTTTTATGCTGTCAATTTTCTTTGGTGCAAGTGAACCTTTTATGATTACTGCAAAAACTACAACAATTACAGCACAAACTATGCCAACAACAATTATTGTCCCAATTCCTTCCATACTATTGAAAGAGTAACTTTTTTATGCGAATATGTCAAATATATAGAATATTTTAAGCGTAACCGGGAAACGGGTTGGGAGGCCCTATGCTTGAATTGAAAACTATTTTAAAAAGAAAAATCTTTGCTTTTCTCTTCCTTATTTCAGCATTGACATTTCCAGTTTTTTCTCAAACTTCAGCTTCTGACAATTTTGAAAACGGTGAACAGTTGTTTTCCAGAAATGAACCGTCTAAAGCAATTCCGTTCTTGAAGAAGGCATGCAGTGAAGGTAATCCAAAAGCGTATGTATATCTTTCTGTTGCCTATTTCCAGACAGGACAGTTTCAGATGAGTATTGATATTTGTTCAGCAGGAATGAAGGCAAGCGGTACCGATAAAAAGATTCTTGCTTACAATGCAGGTAATGCAGCTTTTGCATTACAGAATTATCCTGCTGCAGAAAACTGGTATTCCATGGCAATTTCTGCTGACGGTTTTTATTCAACACCTGTTTTGAACAGGGCAAACGCTAAGCTTAATCAGAAAAAATATACGGAATCAGTTGAAGACTATAAGAAATATTTAATGATGGAACCGAATGATCCTCAGGCTGAACAGATAAGGATTCTGATTTCATTGATTGAAGAACAGATGGAAGCAGACAGACTTGCAGAACTTGAAAGACTTGAACAGGAAAAGCGTCTTAAGGAAGAAGCTGAAAGAATGGCTGCAGAAGAAGCTGAAAGAAAGAGACGTCTTCTGGAATCTGTAGCTAATTCCCTTCAGAATACTGATTCTGAAATGATGTCTGCAGGAGCAGAAGATACTGTTGATTATGGTTACGAAACGGAGCTTGAATAATGGCAGATACTGATAAAACAAAAACTACTGGTACAAGAAAAACTTCAACTACATCTAAAACAACGGCAGCTTCAAAGGCAAATGCCGCTTTGAAAAGAACTACTGCTGCTGTTGCAAAGACAACCGCTGCTGCTGCAAGAAGGCCTGCTTCAACAAGAACGGCTGCTTCGACTACAAGGACTGCAGCTTCAACAACAAGGACTGCTGCTACGAGAGCAACAGCTGTCGCAAGCAGAACAGCTGCTTCTGCAACAAGAACACCTTCTTCGACAACAAGGACTTCAGTTTCTGCGACAAGGACGGCAACTTCAGCAGCACGACCAGCTGCTACAGCAACTAGAACTGCAGCTTCTGCTGCAAAAGCAACAACTGCTGCAAGCAGAACTTCAGTTTCTGCGACAAGGACAGCTGCTTCAGCAACAAGAACAGCAGCTTCTGTAACAGGAACAACTGTCGCTGCAAGGACAACAACTGCTGCATCAAGGACAACAACTGCTGCATCAACAGGAACAGTTTCTTCAGCTGCAAAACCTTCAGCCTTAACAACAGGAAAAACAGCAGACTCATCAGCAGAAAGATCAATTCCAAAAACAGAAGACCTGTTTGCAAAATTTTCATGGGAAAAAAATGAAAATCATGGTAACGGAATTTTAAATACAGAACCAGACGAAAATGAAAAGAAAGAAGAGAAGAAGAAAAAAATCATAATCGCAGCAATATGTGCAGTCGTAATTATAGTCCTTCTTTTGACAGGCATATTAATTGGAAAGGGAATTAAAAAATCAAAACTTCTTAAAGCTGCAGAAAAAGCCGCAAAAGAAAGGGAAAATACACTTCTTCTGGTACAGAATTATCTTGATAAAGGTTTGTATGACCAGGCACTTGATCTGCTTAACGGATTGATTATAAAAGACCCCGATGACGAAGATGCAAATGAACTTCTTGCGAAAGCCGCTGAACTGAAAAAAGCAGAAATGGCTAAAGCAGCAGGAGATAATTCGTATTCCGTAAACATAGATACTTCTGATATTTCGAGTGCAATGCAGTCAAGCATAGATTCATTGAAAGACCAGCTTGCAAGCCAGAGTGCTGAAAACGAAAAGAATCAGAAGGCAATGAATGAACTGCTGAAACAGCAGCAGGAAAATGCTGAACTTGAACGCAAAAAGCAGGAAGAAGACCAGAAGAAACGTGAAGCAGAAGCCGCAAAAAAAGCAAAGGAAGAAGCTGAACGTAAGGCAAAGGAAGAAGCCCTTGCAAAGAAAAATGCAGAATTCCGAGCTCTTACTGAAAAAATAAAGGATCTTCAGGCTCTCGCAAAACAGGAACTTAACAACCAGAATGTAGACGATGCCCTTGGTTATATGGAGCAGATTAAGAAACTGCTTCCGGACAGCAATGATCCTGTGGAAAAAGAATTCAAGGCTAGAATACTGGGAGAACTTGGACAGACACTTTATGATGCTTCAGAAAACGTTCTGTTTGACAAAGACAAGAAGAATAAGGCAATGAAGGCTGCTGTCGAGTATGCAAACAATACGCTTAAAGAAGATAAGCAGAATGCTCCTTCACACTTTATTCTGGGAATGGATGCTTATAATAAAAAAGATTATGCTGCAGCAGAACGGGAATTGAAAAACGCAATTCAGAGTGACAGCAACAATTATCTTTACTACTACCAGCTTGGACGTGTTCAGGCAATGCAGAAAAAGTACAGCGAATCACGTGCAAGTTTCGTAACGTCAACACAGCTTAATTCAAATTTTGAATATTCTCAGTTTAACCTGGGATTTGTTCTTGAAAAGCTGAATCGAAGCAAAGACGCGCTTCAGGCTTACAGAAAGGCATTTGCCATTAACCAGGGATATGAAAATGCATATCTTGCTGCAGCACGAATTCTTGTTAAGCAGAATGAATACAATGAAGCCGTTTCCCTGTTTAAGGAAGCCGCAAAAATCAATCCAAAGAATACTAAGACTTTCCAGGAAGAAGGTTCCGCATATTCAGCTGCAAAGAAATACAAGGAAGCAGAAGAATGTTTCAGAAAGGCAATTTCACTTCTTGAACCGGGAACGGATGACCCTGTTTCCTACTACAATCTTTCAACTGTACTTACCCTGCAGAACAAAAATACAGAAGCAGTAAATTTTGCAAAGAAGGCTTATGATACAAAATCAAAGGCAGACAAGAAGCTTCAGATAAGCATTGTATACAACTATGCAAAAATCAATGAAGACATGGAAGATTACGACAAGGCAATTCCTCTGTATCAGGAAACAATAAAGCTCGATTCAAAAAACATAAACGCAAGAATAAATCTAGGTAAAATATGCAAGTCTCTTGGAAATGCTGATATGGCTATTCAGATACTTGAGCCGGCTTATTCAATTGAACCGGATAACTTTGAAGTAAACAATAATCTTGGCAGTGCATATATGGCAAAATCTGATTATGAAAATGCTGTCAAATACTTTAAGAAGGCTTCTTCGATTGAGCCAAAGAATATTTCAGTGCTTACCAATCTTGCTTCAAGCTATGCATCTGCAAAACAATATGATGAAGCAAAAACAAGTTATCTCGATTTGATTAAGCTTGATAAGAAAAACTGTGATGCATATTTTGAACTTGCAAAGGTATGTATTGCAAAAAAGGAATATGAAGCTGCAGAAGGATATATACTTTATCTTCAGAAATTAAATGCTGATTATAAGCGTGATGAAGTAAATGCACTTGCAGAATCTATTAAACAGTCATCATTCTAGGAGAATTTGTCTAACGGTTGATAGACGGTTTTTTTTACGTTCGCTTGACTAAACTAAAAAGCTGGGCTCTTGTAATTGAAGTGTAGACCGGTCTTCCGTGAGGGCAGTGAGGGTCGGGCAGAAGGAGTGCATTTCTTGCAATTCTTTCTGCTGTTCCGCTGTCGAGTACTGTTCCGTCCATAACACTTGATCGGCAGGCTGTCATTGCTGCGATTGACCTTATGATTTCTTCCGGTGAAATTCGCTTGTTTAACAGATCGTTTGTTAGGTCAGTTTCAGTTCCTTTCCAGCGAATTGGTACTGTTGTAAATTCCCATTTTCCGTTACTGCAGTTTCTGCATGTAAAGCCTGCTTCAGTTAATTTTTCCTGTATTTCTTCAAGGTATAAATCGTCTTCTTCGCTTTGAGTTTCTACTGTATACGGAATGAGAAGTGACTGTTTTTCACCAGAATGTTCCATTATTTCGTTAAAGCGTACTCTTTCATCTGCTGCATGCTGGTCTATTAAATAAAGCGTATCATTCTGTTCTGCAATTAAAAATGTGCCTAATGCCATGCCTACAAATTTGAACGAACGGTCATTAGTTAACTGACTACCGTTCGTTAGTACGTCATTTTCTGCTTCCGAACGTTCGTAAGTCTGCTGACTAACAGTCGGTAGTTTGTCATTTTCTGCTGACGAACGTTCGTTAGTCTGCTCATTTCCGCCTGAATTCAATGCATTTTTAACTAACGACTGGTAGTTTTCACTGCTTGAAGAAGAAGAACTACTGTTACCGGAAGGTATTGTATAAGGATTTGCACTGTACCCGCCAAAGAATTTTGACCGCCAGTCATTGCGCTTAACATCTTTGTATGTATTTTCAGCTATCTGTCCCTTTGAAAAGAGTTGATTATTATCTGAAGTTTCAGTTTCTGTTTCAGAAGATGCATTTGCTTCAAGAACAGCTTCCTTAAAACTCAATTCGTTCTGAACAGGAGTTTCTGAATCATTCTGATTGATTATATATTTAACAGTATACTGCTTGAAAAATTCGCGAACTGTAGTACTTACGCTGTGATGTAAAGCGCCTATGTCTTTGAAACGGGCTTCACGTTTTGCAGGATGAATGTTGAAGTCAACAAGAGAACTGTCCATCTGAACAAAAAGGGCAGCAACAGGATGCATGCCGTTAGGAAAATATCCCTGGCAACCGTATTCAATTGCCTGCATGAGAGAATATTCCTGGATGCGTCTTCCGTTAACATAAACAAAAATATTCTTGCGGCTGTCACGGGTAACTGAAGGTTCTCCAATTACAAGCCTGAATGAAAAATCTTTTTCCTTAGCACCGATTTCATAAAATAAATTTTCCGGTTCAGAAAAATCCATTGCATGAACAAAACGCTGAGTAAGGGTCTGGTTCTTAGGGAGAGTTAATTTCTTAACACCGTCAGAAGTAAATGTAAATGAAAGGTCAGGACGCGGTAATGCTTTTTCTTCAAAAATTGTCCTGCATAATATTCCTTCACTTGCTGGACGTTTTAAAAATCTTCTTCGTGCAGGAAAGTTTTCGAAAAGTCCTGCTGTCTGAACAATAGTTCCGTTTGTCAAAGTGTATGGCGTAAGAATGTGGTCTTCTGTTAAGGATGCATTCATTTTCCAGCCGCCGCTTATTATTTCAAGACGGCTTACTGCTGCCATTGAAGCAAGTGCTTCACCGCGGAAACCAAGTGTTGAAAGGTTCAGTAAATCTGTTTCAGTTGATATTTTGCTTGTAGCGTGAGGTCTTGCGCACGACTCAAGGTCTTCTTTTGTCATGCCGCATCCGTCATCAATTACGCGGATTTTTTCAATACCGCCCTGTGTTATTTCAACTGTAATTGATGTTGCTCCACTATCTACTGCATTATCCATAAGCTCACGGACAATTGCATTCGGTCTGTCTATTACTTCACCGGCTGCAATTTTCCTTGCAACTTCCGGCGGTAGAGTCCTTACTGCTTTTCTTGACTGTGTATCCTGTGTGCCCATGAATTATTCTCGTTTAAAATTTTTTAATTAACCGATGCGTGTTCCGTTAACGTCTGTTGAGCCTTTGAATTCTTCAAGCTCCGGAGATGCATTCGGATCGTCCTCTGAAGGCTGTTTCATAAGGATCTGTATTTTGCTTTCGATGCTGTCTATTTCTTTTTCCATGCCTTTTGCAAGCTTTATTCCTTCTTCAAAATCCTTAAGGGCATCTTCAAGACTTATGCCGCTTCTTTTGATGTCGTTTGAAAGTTCTTCAAGCTTCTGTAATTTTTCTTCAAAGTTGTTCATGTTTCCTCCGGATTTATTTTGAACAGCTGTCTACTGTTACGTCTATTTTTCCGACAGACGGCCTTATTACAAGCTTTCTGCCTGCCTGTGTTTCTTCACTGCTTCTTATTACTTTTCCTGTTTCAGCATCAGTTACCATTGAATATCCGCGGTCAAAAATTGTCTGCGGGTTGCATGACTCAAGAATCTGTACTTTTTCCTTAAGTGTACGCCTTAGGTTTTCAATGTAGTCCTGCATGTTTTTTGTAAGGTTTTCCTTAGCATTGTCGTATCTCATCAAAAGAGGCTGCTCAATGTAGCGGAATTGTTTTTCAAGGTTTTCAGGCTTAAAGGAATTGATTGTAAGCCGTAATTTTTCAAGCTTGTTTGTTACGGCGTTGTAAAGCTCATTCTTTGTTTCTTCAAGCTGTGAAAGTATTTCGTCTTTAACGGGAACGCATAATTCAGCAGCTGCACTTGGAGTAGGAGCACGTAAGTCTGCAGCATAATCGCTTAACGCAAAGTCAATTTCGTGACCTACAGCAGAAATTACCGGTATACGAGAAGCTGCAATAGCACGTACAACGCCTTCATCACTGAACGGAAGCAGGTCTTCAAGCGAACCGCCGCCTCTTCCTACAATAAGTACGTCACACATATTGTATCTGTTTGCCGTTTCAATCTGCCTTATGATTGAAGGAGCAGCTTCTTCTCCCTGAACTACAGCTGGAAATACTGTAACTGACATTTTATCGTTTCGTCTTTTTGTAATCTGAAGAATGTCGCGCAAAGCAGCACCAGTCGGGCTTGTTACTACTCCAATGCGGCTCGGGTAAAGGGGAAGTGCTTTTTTTCGTGAATTGTCAAAAAGACCTTCCTTCATAAGACGCTGCTTTCTTTCTTCAATCATTTCCATAATTCCGCCAGTACCGGCAGGCCTCATGGAATTGACGATTATCTGATAGTTTCCGCGTGGAGCATAAACGCTTATCTGGCCCTGTGCGTAAACAAGCATTCCGTCTTTTGGAATAAAGTTAAGCGAACTTACTTTTCCGCGCCACATTACCGCACTTATCTGACTGTCAGAATCCTTTAGTACAAAGTATGCATGACCGCCGGCACTTGGCTTGAAGTTGGAAATTTCTCCCTTTATGAAAACAGAAGAAAAGCTTCCCTCGAGCATTGTCTTGATAAGCCCTGTAAGCTGAGTAACAGATAAAGCTGAATCTTCTTCCTTTTGTGCAGGTTGAGCTGATTTTTGCAAATTTGCCTCAGATTTAAGCGCACTGAAGCCTAATCCTGGAGGAAGAGAATTGTCTGTAGAAGTGGAAAAATCCCCGAATAAATCCATAATTCACCCGCATAAATAATAAACTGTTAAATGCAAAAAGTCTATTGCACTATATGGAAAAGAGGCTAAATTCTAATTATAATAATCCGATAATCAGAAAGATGAAAACTATAGCTTTTTTATTTACAGGAACTTTAAGTCCTTACCAGTTTGAAAAGACATTTGACGGAAAATCCGCAGTAGAAAGGGCAGTTTTATGGTCTCAAAACCTCGATTCTGTTCAGAAAACATATATCCTTACCATTCCGCAGAACGAATCTGCCGTAAATGACGCTGTTTCAGCCGTTAACGCACAGAATATTGCTGTTGAAACAAAGGATTTCTGGACAAATGCAGCTCTTGTTAAAGCACTTGCAGAAAAGACCGCTTCTGAAAAAGCAGATGCTGCAGTCCTTGCGTGGGGTTCATGTCCGTTCCTCGACAGGGAACTTTCGCTTAAAGTACTTTCTGATCACGAAAAATATCTTGCAGAATACACATATTCAGACGGATTTCCATACGGCTTTGCTCCTGAAGTAATTGATGCCGGTGCCTTGAGGATTATTGCAGAACTGGCAGAAGGCATCCAGAAATCAGCTGGAGACTTGCCTGTAACAAAAGATGCAGTTTTCTCAATAATGAAGGGAGACATAAATTCTTTTGAAATAGAAACTGTAATTGCACCAAAAGATTACAGACAGCTTCGCCTGGACTTCAGCTGCAACGAAAAAAGTACTTATCTTGCATGTCTTGCCCTTTGGAATAAAGTAAAGGACGAAAAGGAAATCAATGCTGAATCAATGAGCAATATTGCAGAAAAGTCAGCAGAAATCCAGCAGACGGTCCCTGCATTCTACAACATTCAGATAAGCTCACTTTACAACAGTCAGCTTAAATATTCTCCTTATTTTGATGCTTTTAAAAACAAGTACGGATACATGCCTGTTGCGGGAAAGAACGACGGTAAGCAGAACAACATGAATCTTGAATCATTCAAGTCACTTGCTGCAGAAATAAGCCGCTTTTCAGACAAGGCAACTGTAGGCTTAAGCGCATGGGGCGAACCTCTGCTCAACGGAGAATTCATTTCTTTTGTTGAAGAAGTTCTTAAATACGAAAATCTTTCAGTCCTTATCGAAACAGACGGTCTTCTTGTTACTGAAGAAACTGCAGCTGCCGTAAAAAATGCTGCAGAAAAAGCCGGTTCGCGTAAAGACGGACAGAGTGCCGTAAACTGGATTGTTAAGCTCGATGCATTTACTCCTCAGAAATACGCTGTAATGCACGGAATCGAATCTGGTTCTGAAGAAAAATTTACTGCAGTAAAAAATGCTGTTGCTTTACTTGAAAAATATTTTACAGGATGCGTATATCCTGAAATGCTCCGTGTAAATGAAAATGAAGATGAACTCGAAAGCTTTTACCGTTACTGGCATGAAAAAGAAAGCCCGTCAAACGGTAAATTGATTATATTAAAGTATGACAGTTTCTGCGGACTTTTACCTGATGAAAAACCTGCAGACCTTTCTCCGCTGGTAAGAAATCCTTGCTGGCATATAAAAAGAGATATGACTGTTCTTTCTGACGGAAGCGTTCCTTTATGCAGGGAAATGATTCTTGATTCAGAATGCGGAAATGTATTTGCAGACGGAATTGAAAATGTATGGGCTAAATTCAGACAGCCTGTATGTGAACATATCTGCAATAACTTAAGCGAAAAATGCAGGGCATGCGATGAATACTATACCTTTAACTTTTAACGAAAAACAGATTAACAGAACAGTCCTTGGCGGTAAGGAAAACATCTCTAAAACAGCAATACCTGTTACATGCCTTATTCTTATAAGAGGCGGAAATCAGTACCGTTCAAGAGTTTTTGAAAACATAGAAAAGCTTAATTTTTTTGAAGTAATAAGTGTTGAAAAAAGCGGCGGAAACATTGCAGAACAGCTTTCACGTCAGTTCCCTTCAGTAAAGTTTATTTCTACGGAAGAAGAAGTTACTGCAGGTGACATGCTCAACATAGGAATGGCTGAGGCTACAGGAAAATACGTTCTTGTACTTCATGATGACTTATGTACAGACAGTTTTAACTTTACGGCTGCAATGGCAAAAAAACTTGCTTCACTTGATCAGTTCTGTGTAGTTCCGCGGTTAAATTCAAACGGGCTTCAGTCTATTCCGGTAAATTTCATTCCTGGAGTTAACCGTTCAGTTTTTGAAATTACTTCTACAGTAAATTGTGCTGACGGAACTCCAACTTTATACGCATTTGATCAGGTTGGTTTTTATGACAGGGAAAAATTCATCCGCTTAGGTGGAGCCGATTATACACTGACTTCTGCTTACTGGCAGAATCTTGACCTTGCGTTCAGGGCATGGCTTTGGGGAGAAAGAATTTCAATTTCTTCTGCATTCCAGTTTACATACAATTCAGATGTTCCTGGAGAAGAGCAG
>JAZUKU010000224.1:0-8624 GCA_045643485.1 Treponema sp.
GAAAAAGCAAAAAAGCAATTGTTGAAAAAAATAAAACCTGATCCGGAACGTGCGGATGAATTGTCAGAAATTTTCAGTCAGGGATTCAAAGGTGTAATTCCTAAAATATGGAAGTCATTCAGTGGTTTTGCAGGAATTTCAAGCGGCGGTTTTAAGATTTATTATGACAGAATAAGTATTATCTTTCAGACACAATAAATGCTGATATGTATGGATATACTACTTCGGAAGGAATGTTTTCTTTGTGTATTGAAAACAATAATCCTAATTCTATTCCTGTTGTGGAAAATTGTTTTTTTGAATTTTTACCTGTTGATGAAACTGATTACTCTAAAACAAAAAATCTTGATGAAGTAGAAGTTGGTCAGGAATATAAATTGATTATAACAAATCAGTCTGGTTTTTATAGATATGACATGCACGATATAATTAAAATTACCGGTAAATTAAACGGATGTCCGCTTATCACTTTTGTAAGAAGAGAAAATCAATGTATAAATGTAATGGGTGAAAAATTATCTTCGGATGAAGTTAATTGTGCAATATCCGGGACATTCAATGAACTTTCAACTTCGATTATTGATTATACAGTTACTGTAAATACGGCTTCTCCAATAGGTTATGATTTCTTTGTTGAATCTGATTCTGATTTTGATATTACTGTGGCAGAAAATGTATTGAATAAATATCTTAGGAAATACAACGAGTATTATATTACGTTTACTGACAGGGGAGTTCTGGCAAAACCGCGCATATTTAAACTTTCTAAAAATACATTTATTGAATATAAAAAATATAAGGATCATGCACATAATAATCAATTTAAGCAGTTGCATATTTTGGAAGATTCCGGTTCAGTTAATTTTTTCAAAAGCAGAATAAATTAATGTTTTTTTATTGCAGTAAGCTGTATCTGACAAAGAAACGGGATAACAACCAGAGATAATTTTCATATTTTTGGTGACTGTTCAAAGAATAACATTATCCGTTAGTAGAAAAAACAAATTTTCAATGATAAAATATTTAAGATAAAGTTATCTGTATGTCCCGTTTGCAAATAAGGTGTTTTATGAAAATGAAAAATTCATTTATAAAAATAAGTCATTTCTTTTTTTTGTTAGTAATTTTGTCAGCCTGCAGTACAACAAACCAGAATAAATCAAATGCGCTGGAAGAAATACGTTTTGACGGAGAAGCAAAAACAATAATCCAGAAAGCAACATCATCAGGAATAACTGGAAGAACAGAAAGCAGCAAAAGTGAATACGGAGAATTTACAGTAACGCCGGAGCCTGACGGTTTGACAATTCAGCTTGATATGAATGCAGAATGGCTTTACATAGACATTCATGTTTATAACATTACGAATGATTGGGAAAATGCGCGCATAAGTGTTGATTATACAAAAGAAGATACAAAGGTGTTTAAGTATCCGTTTGTTAAGCAAGGTGATGAATATCAGGTTTACCTTACGATGCAGAAAAAAGATTACGCTGACTGGACAAAGACGCAGTTTGCTAAAGTGCAGGCAGAAGGCGGACTTGGAAATTTTGCTGTAACAAAAACTTCCATTGCTTACGACAATGATGAGCTGAGTGTTGTGTTAAAGGATTTAACTTTTGTGCTGCCGGCTCAGAAAATAGATTATGAAATAGAAGGTAACATTTATATAAATGGTGCATGGAATAAATATTTTGGCTGGTACAATGATTTTACAATTGAATCGAACAAACTGTTCCTTAATAAAAATAATGAAAAGAAGCGTAATAACTTAAAGGACAGAAATAATGTGTTTGTTTCAATCGATAAATTATGCAGAATCGATGGCGTAAGATACAGATGCAAGATTATTGAAAACAATAATGAACTTTTTAATCCAATTCATAAATTTCCGCTGATTAGAATTGTTACTGATTCCGGAGAAGAAATTACTGAAAAGAATTATTATCCTTCTTCCGTAACTATAGACAATTGTGATGAAAAATATGCTCTTGATTCAGTTCATGCCGGAGTTCGTGTGCGCGGAAATTCAACTGCTGATTTTCAATGGGGTCCTGAAGTTCCGTACAGAATTAAATTCGATGAAAAACAAAAGGTGCTTGGTCTGCATGACAATAAAAAGTTTAAGAGCTGGGTACTTCTTGAAAGCAATGGTTCATATTCCGATTACATGGGCTTTAAGCTTGCAGAAAAAATATTTGAAGGCGAATACTATTCTTCTGACTGCACGTTTGTTCATGTTTACATCAATGATGTTTACAAGGGAATATATCTTTTGTGCGAACAGAATCAGGTTAACAAAAGACGCGTTGACATTACTGAACCGGTAAAGGAAAGCAAAGGCCCTGACTGCGGTTATCTTCTTGAGATGGACAATTACGCAAATGCAGAAGATCATCCGTTCTTTGCATTGAATACAGAAGAAGAACTTCCAATAAATGATTACGGCTGGGAAAAGAAATCAAAATACAGGGATGTCGTTGATATTAATGGTGACAAGCGCTTTTTTACAAGTACACGTTATTCAATAAAAGTTGACACTTATTCAGACGAGCAGAATAATTTTATTGCAAAATATCTTCGCAATGTTTATGAAATCTGCTGGCAGGCAATTACACAAGAAAAAGCATTTGAGTTTGATCAAGAATATAATCTTGTTGAATCAAGGAAGTCACCGCAGGAAGCTGTTGAAAATGTCATCGATTTAAAATCTTTTGCAAATACATTTATTCTTCAGGAACTTGTCCGTAACAATGATGTTGGTGCAGGCAGTTTCTTTATGGCAGTCGATTTTACAAAAAATAAGAATGAACGTTACGGCAGGCTTACATTCGAAGCACCTTGGGACTTTAACTGGGGCTATCAGCATTTCCCAAAAGACGAAGACTATTACGAAAACAGCGGAAGGCTAAGGTATTACGCAGGTGCTTACCAGCCGCGCTATGTTCTTAACGACGGCTATGAGCGTTCCAATTACTGGTTTGTGCTTTTCAATAAGGCACCGTGGTTCAGAAAATATATCCGTGAACGCTGGAACGAAATTAGTGCAGATGAATTGCGCAAGGTTACTGCTCAGGTTAAGGAGCATTTTGTTTCTTACCAGGAATACGACTTTATTGGCAAAAGTGCTGATAATCGTGAATGGGATTTTGTTAACGAGCGGATTGATTATATAGAAGAATGTTTCTGGAAATAGAAAATAAATACTAGATGTAGTAGCAATATTTTTTTCTTTCATTTTCAAAACAGGTGTGCTAAGATATTAATAATAATTTAAGGTAACATCAGTTGTTTTAAATTATTCATTTATTCAAGTCTATTATTTTTAAGTTTCATTATTAAAAATCTAAATTAAGTTTAAATTTCGCGTCCGTTTTTTTTGGAGGAATGGATTGCCTGAATAAATTTAGATTGTGGTACCGGAGAGGGTGCTGCAAATTGAAAATTGAGTTATGTACGCGGAGGTCTGTTTATGGCATCAACTCAAATTAAAATTTGTAAGTTATTTACAAACTGTGGGAAGTTAATAATCACTTTGATTTTAATTTCTTTAATGTCAATTTCTTTTGTTTGTGCAGAAGAAGCAGTTCAAGGTGAAACGCCTGCAGAAGAAACAGCGGCGGTCCAGCAACCGGATGTCCTGTTGCATGATGATTCTGAAAACAGGTCTCCTCATGAAGCTGGAATTTATTTCAAGGACTACTTTCCTGTAGCCCGAATGCACAATCATTCCTTTAATTTTATAGGCGGCGGTTTCAGTTACGCCTATCATTCTCCATGGAATATTCCTGTAACGGCAAAACTTCAGAATGTTTTTGGTAATTCTATGAACATTGGTTTTACCGGAAGAGCTGATTTTGTAAGTGTATACACGCAGCAGTATGTTTACAAATGGTATACATTTAACTTTTTTGCAGGCGCATTCCTTCAGTGGAAATTAAACGAATGGCTTGAAGTTCAGCCTTCTTTGGAATATGGACTGCAGTTTGACAATGTATATTCTTCAAGAACTGCAAACGGCCTTTATGTTAACCAGGCAATTCAGTTAAGTGCATCTTTCAGAATAAAGCCAAAATCAATTTTAAAAGATGGTCTCGCTTTTGAACTGGCTCCTCTTTATACAATGAGCTTTGAACCAGACGGTATTGCAAATTATTTAGGCTTGCGTTTTGGACTTAACTATAGAATCGGCGGAAAGAAATATTATGAATCTTCAGAACAGCAGATTCAGGTTGTCGAAAAGATTGTTGAGAAGGAAGTAATAAAAGAAGTTCCTGTTGAGACAATTGTTGAGAAGGAAGTAATCAGGGAAGTTCCAGTCGAAAAGATTGTTGAGAAAGAAGTAATCAAGGAAGTTCCTGTCGAAGTAATAAAATATGTAGAAAAAACAGAAGATGAATCTGAGACAAATATTATAGAAGCAAACGAAACGGAATCTTTTGATGAAGAAACATCAGAAGAAAATGATTTTGTATCCGAAGAAGTTGAAGATTCATTAACTGAGGAAGAACCTGAAGTAACAGAAGAAGATTCTGAAATTCCTGAAGAAGTTACTGAAACAGCAGTAGAAGAAGAAACACCTGTAATTGTTGAAAGCGTAACTCTTTCAATGAATGAAGACGGTTCTCTTAAGATTGATATTCCAAACTTAAACTTCGTAAGCGATAAGGCTTTGTTGACTGATGCTGCATCAAACAAGGAAACAATCAACCAGGTATTTGAAATCCTTAACGAAGAAATATATAAGGAATTCAAATGCATCATTACTGGTTACGTAAATCCTGACGGGGCAGAATGGAGTGAAGATGAAAAACTTCTTGCCTATGAAAGAGCTGAAGCTGTAAAAAATGAACTTGTTGAATTGGGTGTCAGTGAAGACAGGTTTACGGTTCAATGTGGAAGCGGTAAGACTGATAACAAAGAGTATAACCGCAGGGTTGAATTTAAACTTGTAAAATAAGGAGAGAATAGTATGAAACGAATCAGATATTTATCAACATTATTATTATGCATTTGTTTAATTTTCTCATGTTCTCCTTTGATGCATGACCTTGAGCAAATTGATCCAAATGGAAATCAGCCGGAATCTTCTGCAAAAGAAATTAAAACTGTGGAAATTATTGGAATACCGGCTGAAGGTGTAACACTGTTTGCAATTCCTTCTGATGAAAAGGGCAATATTGTTTCAGAAAATGTTACATATAAATGGCAGTATTATGATGAAACAGAAAATGCATGGAAGGATATTGATGGTGAAACAAAAAGTTCCTTCGTATGTAAATCAGATTTTGTCGGTAAGAAAATAAGGGCTCTCGCAAATCTTGCTGGAAAAGAACCTGTTGTTTCTGATGAATCTGTCATACTGGATAATATTCCTGAAGACAACAAATTATTGGATTCTGTTACGATTATAGGAAATGTGAAGGAAGGAGAAACAGTATTTGCCTTTACAGTTGATGAAAATGGCAATGATGTAAAGAACAACTTAACTTATCAGTGGCAGTATTATGATGAAACTGCAGCTGAATGGAAGGCAATCAGCGGAGCAACAAAGCAGTTTTTCGAATGTCCTGAAGGTTATGCAGGAAAGAAAATCCGTGTAAAGGTAACGCAGGATGATAAGAGTGTAATTTCAGGAGATAAAACTATAGAAGAAAAATCTTCCGGCGGTTCAACGGATCCAACGTCACAGAAACTTATAATTCAGACTGCTGCAATCATTGGAACTGCAAAGGAAGGAAATACAGTATTTGCTGAAGTAAAGGATAAGGACGGCAAGACAGTAACCGATGGCGTAACTTACCAGTGGCAGTGTTACGATGAGACTGCAGCTGAATGGAAGGCAATCAGCGGAGCAACAAAACAGTTGTTTGAATGCCCTGAAGGTTATGCAGCAAAGAAAATCCGTGTAAAGGTAACGCAGGATGATAAGAGTGTAACTTCAGAAGAAAAAACTGTAGAAGAAAAATCTTCCGGCGGTTCAACGGATCCAACGTCACAGAAACTTATAATTCAGACTGCTGCAATCATTGGAACTGCAAAGGAAGGAAATACAGTATTTGCTGAAGTAAAGGACAAGGACGGTAAGACTGTAATAGAAGACGTAACGTTCCAGTGGCAGTACTATGACGAAACTGCAGCTGAATGGAAGGCAATCAGTGGAGCAACAAAACAGTTGTTTGAATGCCCTGAAGGTTATGCAGGAAAGAAAATCCGTGTTAAGGTAACGCAGGATGATAAGAGTGTAACTTCAGAAGAAAAAACTGTAGAAGAAAAATCTTCTGGCGATTCCCCTGATCCTTCTGCACAGAAACTTATAATTCAGACTGCTGCAATCATTGGAACTGCAAAGGAAGGAAATACAGTATTTGCTGAAGTAAAGGATAAGGACGGCAAGTCTGTAACAGAAGACGTAACATACCAGTGGCAGTACTATGACGAAACTGCAGCTGAATGGAAATCAATCAGTGGAGCAACAGCCCAGTATTATGAATGTCCTGAAGGTTATGCAGAAAAGAAAATCCGCGTAAAGGTAACACAGGATGACAAGACCATCTATTCTTCAGAAAAAGTAGTAGAAGGAAATACTTCCGGCGGTTCACCTGATCCAACACCTTCTTCTCAAAAACTTATTATTGAGACTGTAACATTAATCGGTAATGCAAAGGAATGTGAAACAGTATTTGCTGAAGTAAAGGATAAGGACGGAAAAACAGCAACAGAAGACGTAACATACCAGTGGCAGTATTTCGATGAAACAGCAGCTGAATGGAAATCAATCAGCGGTGCTACAGCCCAGTATTACGAATGCCCTGAAGGTTACGCAGAAAAGAAAATTCGCGTTAAGGTTTCGCAGGATGATAAGAATGTAACTTCTTCAGAAAAAGTCGTAGAAGAAAAACCGGCTGAAGGTTCTTCTGATCCAACACCTTCTTCTCAGAAACTTGTTATTGAGACTGTAACAATAATCGGTAACGCAAAAGAAGAAGAAACAGTATTTGCTGAAGTAAAGGACAAGGACGGAAAGCCTGTAATAGAAGACGTAACGTTCCAGTGGCAGTACTATGACGAAACTGCAGCTGAATGGAAGACAATCAGTGGAGCAACAGCCCAGTACTATGAATGCCCTGAAGGTTACGCAGAAAAGAAAATCCGTGTTAAGGTAACGCAGGACGACAAGACTGTAAATTCTTCAGAAAAAGTTGTAGAAGCGTTAACGGAACCAGCTCCTGAAAAACTTATAATTCAGACAGTTACTGTAATTGGTAATGCAAAAGAAGAAGAAACAGTATTTGCTGTAGTAAAGGACAAAGACGGAAAACCTGTAACGGAAGACATAACGTTCCAGTGGCAGTACTATGACGAAACTGCAGCTGAATGGAAAACGATAAGTGGAGCAACAAGTCAATATTACGAATGTGATGCAGCCTATGCAGAAAAGAAAATCCGCGTAACTGTAACACAGGATGACAAGAACATTTCTTCTGAAGAAAAAATAATTGCTCCGATAACAGATAATAATGATGTTGCTATAGAATCATTAAAACTGTTTGGCGAAATTGCATGCGGTGAAAAAATATACGTAACGCCTCTTGATGCAGACAATAAAGTTGTCGACGGAAACATAACATATAAGTGGGAATACTACGACGATGGAAGCGATTCCTGGATTCTGCTGCCAGACGAAATAAATGCTTCATTTGAAATTCCTGAAGAATTATTTAACAAACAGTTACGTGTCAGTGCAATAAAAGACGGAAGTACAAAATTCGTTACATGTACTCCAAGCTACAGGCAGTTCAGTGAATTGAATGTTGAATTCATTCCTATTTTGGCAGGAGATGAATTTAACAAAAATAATGTAGTAATTACGGCAAAAGATAAAGAAGGAAATCCTGTAGAAATACATGATTATGATTTCGATTTGCCTAGCTGGTTCCCTGGAACATATGATGAAAGCGTAGAAGTTAATGTTACAATTCATGTTAAAGGATTTGAAACCGTTACAGTAACACGACGAATGGAAATATATGAGCGTCCACCAGCATTAAGCAGAGTACCAAGGATTGTTGAATCAAGAAGCGGTTGGTGTAAGTTTGAAAGTTGGGGTAATGACCAGTACCTTATGGAATGGAGTGAAAATGGTTATCAGTGGCATACTGATACATCGGAATTCAAAAAGGTTTACGGAAAGGTATATATCAGAACACAAGGCGATTATAATGAAAGCGGTGATTACTGGTGGTGGAGACCAAGTGAATCTATAATTGTTTACATTGACAGCAATATGAAAGGTTCATCAAAAGTAACGGCATTTGATATTGTACAGGAAGACATAAACATTTCATTTGATGACACAACAGGAACAATTACCGCTACCGAAAACTTTAACATCTATCTGTGGTACGTAAAAACAGGTAACAGTGAACCGTTCAAAATTGAATCAGGCAATACATTTAATTTGGCTGACTTTATGTCAACACAATCTTCTCAAAGTGATTTCCAGCAGTATGTTGAAAATAATCCTCAGTTTGGTTTACCGGGAAAATATTACATTATGGTTATTGCTTCGAATGCGTCAACACATAGAGAAATTGATGATCAAGTTTCATATTCTTCATCAT
>JAZUKU010000225.1:0-3073 GCA_045643485.1 Treponema sp.
TGAATGAAAATGAAATAAATGCTGCGATTAATAATGCTGCTTTTGCTGTAAATGTTTTTTTCATTTCTTCTGCTCCTTGTTTTTAGCCTTTGATTTATCCTTTGATTTTTCAGTAATGTAGTAAAGTACTGGAATTATGATTAATGTAATTAATGTCGAAGTAAAAAGACCTCCGACTATTGCCTGGCCCATTGGTGCGTAAATTTCTGCGCCTTCACCTTTTGCAAGAGCCATTGGAATGTCGCCGAGAAGAGTAGTGAGTGTTGTGATAAGGATTGGCTTAACACGACTTGCACTTCCTTCAGTAATACATTCCTTGAGCATATTGTTGTGCTGAGAAGAAGTAAGTTCGATGTGCCATTCACCGTCTTTGTCCTGCCATCCGTCTTTCTGTGCTGCTTCAAGTTTTTTCTGCGAACGGAGGAGATTTATGTAATCAACGAGAATGATACCGTTATTTACAACAACTCCGGAAAGTGAAACAAGTCCCAGTAACGAAAGAAGGTTTAATGTTGAGCCGAAAATCAAAAGACCTCCGACTACACCAATAAAACAGAATGGAATTGAAATCATTATGAGTAACGGCTGACGGAATCGTTCGAACTGAAGGACCATTACAGTGTATACAAGGAAGATTGCGATAATCAAAGCTGTAATCATTGGAGTAATCATGTCATCAATAAATGCTATGATGCCTCCGGACTTACTGTTTACACCGTTTGGAAGTGGATGTTTGGTTAAATATTCCTTGACCCGCTTTGAAACACCGGCTGTATCTTCGCTTACGAGTGTTGCGCTTACAGTAATTGTCTTTGCCCTGTCAGAGTGATTTATCTGGGAAATTGATTTTTCTACTTTAATGTCGGAAAGGTTTGCAAAAGAAACGTCCTGGCCTTTTGATGTTACGATATGTACGTTTGAAATAGTGTCAGGGCTTATGTTACCGTCTGAAATGTTTGAGCATATGTGGATGTTGTAACGGTTGCCTGTGTCTTCATCCTTGTAACGTCCTGCATCCATTCCGCGGAAAAGAATTGCGCTTGTAATGCCGGCTTCGTAACTTGTAATGCCCAGTGAACTTAAATATTCCTGCGACATGTCGATTACCATTGTGTTTGTGTCAAAGTCTGTGTCGAGTTTTGCTGTAACTACATCAGGATCTGTTTCAAGAAAAGTCTTTAAGTCAGAAGCAGTTGCGTAAAGCGTGTCCATGTCTTCTGAAATGAGTGTAAGTCCGTAACCGCCGCCTCCTGCTACGTAGCCGACAAGCTTATCGAAGCCTCCGTTTGCAACAGAAATCTTTGAGTCAGGAATAACAGCCGACCATATTTCCTGCATCTGAAGCATAATGTCGTGAACGTCGCGCTGTCTTTGCGAAACAGGTACAAGAATTACGTGGGCATAAGCACATTCAGGATAAGACATTGTTGCAATGCCTTTATTTGAACTTAAGCCCGTGTAGAAAACGACATTCTGAATTTCAGGAACGTATTTGTAAAGAAGTGCCTGTGCCGTGTCCATCTTCTGCTGTGTTTCTTCAAGACGCGTACCTACAGGAAGATCCATTGAAATGTAGAAGTCACCGGAGTCTGTTGACGGAATGAATGCAAGTCCAAGACGGAATGCAATGAATCCTGAGAATATCAAAAGGAATACTGCCGTAAAGATAACGAATGCCTTGTTTTCAAGACAGATTGAAAGAAGCTTTTTGTAACCGCTTTCTATTTTATCCATTACTCTGTCAAAGAGGCGTTTCTTTGCGCGTTCCTTTGGACCTTCTTCCTTAAGCACGAGCTTTAAAAGATAAGGAACAATAATTACTGCTACAAGGAAAGAAGAAAATATTGCAAGAATTATTGTAATTGCAACAGGACGCATTATTTTGCCGATGAGTCCGGAAAGAAGTGCAATCGGAATGAATACGACAATTGTTGTTGCTGCACTTGCAAAGATAGAAAGGGCTACTTCATCCCAGCCTTTGTTTATTGACTGGGTGACTGTATACACAAGTTCGCCTTGGGAATTGCGCTGTTTGTAATAACGGTAAATCTGGTCGAGCATTACGGAAGAACCGTCGACAACCATACCTAACGAAATTACAAGTCCCGAAAGGGTCATTAAGTTTATTGAAATGCCGAACAGCTTTATTCCGATTAACGAGAAAAGTATGCAGAGAGGAATTGAGATGCTTATTGTCAAAGTTGCGCGCCAGTCTGCAAGGAAAAGAAGAATTACGAGGATTGCAAAAATTACGCCGTAGACACCGGAAGAAATTACTGTCTTTAATGAAGCCGTAATCTGTCTTGAGTCATCGGAAACAATGTGGAACTTTACGGCACCGTCTGTTTCCTGTTCGTACTGCGAAAGAATTTTCTTTATGCTTTTTATGATGCCGATTGTGTCACCGTCGTTTCGTTTTGTTACGCTTACAAGTGTTATTGGATTTGTTCCGTCTGTAATGAAATATTCCTGTTCAGGGTAGGCAAGAGTTACTTCTGCAACATCTCCTACACGGATTATGTTTGTTCCGTCAGCAACACCAACCGGCAGATTCTTTATGTCTTCGATTGAAGAAAAACCGCCTGAGTAACGAATCTGGATTTCGCGGCTTTCGTAAGCAGCACTTCCTAACGGGAGCGATACGTTTCCGTAATTGAGCACCTGGTAAACTGTAGAAACCGCAATTCCTTTTGAAGTAAGTGCATCTACGTCAAGCTTTACTTCTACCTGAAGTTCCTTGCCGCCGTCTATACTTATTGAAGAAACTCCGTCTATCTGCGTAAGGCGAGGGGTGAGCTCATCGTTTATGAATTGAGTTGTTCTTGCTGAATCCTGTCCTGCTTCTACCGTAAACGCAATTACAGGTAGCATTGAGACTCCTCCTACTAACGCAAGAGGTTCTCCCTGTATGCCGTCAGGTAAACTTGTTTCAAGCTGGCGTATTCTGTTGCGGAGTTCTTCAAGCTGGTCGTTTGCATCGTAACCGTCAGCGTATGTAATTGTAATCCAGCTTACTGAATTGTATGACGCACTTTCAACGCTTTTAAAATGAGGCAGTGTAACAAAAGAATCT
>JAZUKU010000226.1:0-3004 GCA_045643485.1 Treponema sp.
GCAAATGAACAGATAACTGGAGCAGCTGTTTTCAAAAGAAGATATCCTGCTTCAAAACCTCGTCCGTACTGAAGGCACATCAATGTAATTGCAATGAATGTACCGTTTGTCGGAAGACCACACTGGCAGAATGAAAGAAGCAATGCTGCTCCTGCAATCCAGAATGCATCTACAGCAGAAATACCGAGGCTTGAATAAGAACGGAGTACTACAGTAAAGCAGATTGTTTCAACAAGAGCTGCTCCACCGCGTGCAAAAATTGAAAACAGCGGATAAGTAAATGCGTTAACCCTTCTGCGTATTCCAAGACTTTCACTTCCATGCCTTAAGTTTACTGAAAGCGCAAGATTTTCGTCTCCACTGAAGAATGCCGTAATGAACGGAGCAATACAAGCATAAAGTACGCGGTAAGGATGATGATCGTGGCAAAGGAAACGTATGATGAGCGGATAAATAACTCCTGCAACAACAACAAGAATAATCGACAGCATGAGAATAAGCGGTAAATAAACACCAGCTTTTGACACAACAATGAAATCAAGTGTCCACTTACATGAAATTGCAATAAGTCCTACAGAAAGTATTTCAATAATGAAACTCATTACGATATAGCATACATTGCTCAATGAATCAAAAAGAGTAACTGCAGGTTTAGAAGCAACCTTATCACTGGCAGCACCAGCTCCGGCAAGACCTGCAAAAACAAAACACGGCAAAAGATAAGCGCCGTCTAAAACAACTTCGAATCCACTGTAAGGAAACAGATTCTTAAACAAAAGCTTAACATCAATAGAAGGAAGAGTTTCAACCTGCTCAACAGTTATTGGAATGCGTGGAAGACGAATGAGTATTGCACAAAGAAGACCAATGCCTGTTAAAAGAACAGAAGAAATAACTATTACAGAAACAGTCCATCCGGAAGTTCTGAGAAGAAGTTTTTCGTCTCTGAGTGAAAAAAATGAAGTCGCAACAGAAAAGAAAAGCAGCGGAAGCAGGGCAAAACGGCCAAAGCGGCAGACAATTTCGAAAATATATTCAAGAACAGCCTGTGACTGGGCAGAACCAAACGGAATAATAAAGGCAGCTGCCACACCTAAAACAATACCAATTAAATATTTAAGCCAAATTTTCATACAACCGATTATATCAAAGTTCAACCTTATTTGCAAAGATTGTTTGTCACTTCTGTAAACAGACGAATTGTGCTATACTGTTGGCATGGAAAAAACAATGCTTATTGCCGGCAAGGATGTTCCGGCTGGTAACGATTTTGCAGAAGGCCTTTTACTTTCGTCAAGAAATGCTGTAATTGCAGGAACAGGCGCTGATTCAGAACTTAATGAAGAAAACGAATCTTCAGCAGCAAAAAAAGCTGTAACAATTTTATGGAATAAAGCATCTTCTCTTTCTGCCCGTTCAATTATTCTGCAGACAGAAACCACATTTGATAAACTCGATGAAACAGTTTTATATTTTGATGAAGAAATGTACGCAGGTCTTGCTCAGAAAATGGATCCTTCAGAATGTTCCCGTACAGCAGATGAACTGATTCTTGGATTTGAATATATTGCACTTGAAGTCCTTTCCCGTTACGAAAAAAAGCGTAATGGTGACATACCGGGTAAACTTGTTTTCCTTATTGAAGAATGCCCTGACATGAAGGATGCAGTACGTTCTCCTGTTTTACGAAGCGGAACAAAATCAATTGCGTCTCCATTAATTGCTTCTGCAGCAAGCGCATTTATTTCTTTTGCAGAAAACATTGCAGCTGCTTACGGTGATGCACCTTTTGTAAACATTGTACTTGTTCGCGGCGAAAAGAACGGCGAGTTTGCAAAGGATGATTCTCTTGCAAAATGGCTTGCTTCTTACCTTGATTCTGTTGACGAATTAAAGCATAAGCTTAATGCAAAAAAATCAATTCAATGGGTAAAGCCTGGTGCAAAAAGCGCAGGCAGTTTCAGCTTATTCCATTGATTTGTTAACGGAGAGATTTTATGGAAATTAATTTTCTTACTGAATGCGTCATTAAAATAGCTGCAAGTTTTATTTGCGGACTGCTTCTTGGGCTTGAACGAAAGCAGCGTCAGCAGGCAGTAGGAATGCGCACACTTATTTTAATCAGCGTTTCTTCTGCATTACTCAGCATTGTTTCATTCTACATGGCAGACCTTGGCTTTACGGTATCCGGTGATCCTACACGAATTGCAGCCGGTGTCGTAAGCGGCATTGGTTTTCTTGGAGGCGGTGCAATAATTCATCAGGGGCTTAACATAAAAGGCCTTACTTCTGCCGGAATCATATGGACAGCATCTGCACTAGGTATTGCAATAGGTGCAGGTCTTTACGTAATTTCAGGAATTACACTTGTGCTTATTCTTCTTTCGCTTTCAGTTCTTGGAAAAGTTGAAGAAAAAGCTTTCCCTTCCGAAACATACAAGACAGTTCATCTTGTTTACGAAGATTCTTCTGCAAACTTAGATCAGATAAAGGACATTCTTGAAGACAACCGCTTTATTGTTAAGGACGTAAACTTAAGCAGAGTAATGTCTGAAAAGAAAATAATACTCCGCTTCAGGGTACGCTCTCCAAAGGAAGCAGACATTCTTGCTTTATCAGAAAAGCTAAAGTCAGCAGGCCCGCTTTCTGAATTCAGCCTTACAGATTAAATTCCGGAAGCAAAATATTTTCAGTTATACTCATTTTATTTTTTAAAATATATTCTACTTTTTGCTGATATTATGTATAATTATCTGTTATGCCAAAAGCAGATAACCCGTTAATTGTTCAGTCAGACCGTACTCTTTTACTTGACGTTCACGCACCTCGCGCAGACGAATGCAGAAATGCACTCATTCCGTTTGCAGAACTTGAACGCTCTCCTGAACATTTGCATACATACAGACTTACACCTCTTTCGTTATGGAATGCAGCAAGTTCCGGCTTTACGAGCAGACAGGCAGTTGAAGTTTTAAAAGAATTTGCCAGATACGATGTACCGCAG
>JAZUKU010000227.1:0-3327 GCA_045643485.1 Treponema sp.
TTATTATATGGAAACAACCTCCCGCAGATTACACAGATAACGCAGAAACATGAAAAATCGAGAGGGAAGGAAGAGGCTGGCAAAAACATTCAAAGCCCGGAAAGATAGTTTCCTTGCCGGGCTTTGCGTGTAGTGACGATATCTAGCGGTTTAGCCATTCTCAGACCTGACCGGTAGATTTTATATTTTGTTACAGGTTGGCTACAAGCCATGACTTGAAGCTTTCATAGTCTTTTTCCATTGGAATTGCATTGTCCGGAAGAGCCATAACCTTTTCAAGGCGTTCAGGCATGTTTGGTTCGCGGCCGATTGCATTGACTACAGTCTGGCCGAATTTTGCAGGATGTGCTGTCTCAAGAAGAATTGCGGCAGCCTGCTTGTTTACAACCTTGTCTGCCCATGCAGGAATGTTTGCTGTAAGTCCAGGCTTTGTATAGTCTCCCTTTTCTCCCTTAACAAGCTTTTCCATTTCTCCGCCACGGATATCGTTCCATGCCTTCCATGCGACTGCACCGTGTGGGTCGATGATGTATCCAGTTTTTTCATGGCACTGCTTGATTCCGTCGATTGTACCGGCATCATCTGTCCAGTAAGAAGCAAACATAGAGCGAACTTCATCAAGGGAGTAGAGTGCCTTGATTCTTTCGTAGTTGCTTGGAGCGCCAACATCCATTGCGTTGCTGAGTGTAGCAACTGAAGGACGTGCGTTGTATTCACCTGTTGCGATCCAGTCAGGAACAGTGCGGTTTGCATTTGTTCCTGCAACAAAACCTGTGATTGGTGCTCCCATTTCCTTTGCGATGAGGCCAGAAGTAAGGTTTCCGAAGTTTCCGCTTGGGCATACTGCGATGATTGCAGGATCCTTGATCTGTGAATCGCGTGGAATTCTGTTCTTTACAACGATTGAAGAATACATGTAGTAGAATGCCTGTGGAAGAAGGCGTGAAATGTTGATTGAGTTTGCAGAAGAAAGACGGAACTTTGAGCGCAAGTCAGCATCTGTGAAAGCTGTCTTAACAAGGCGCTGGCAGTCATCGAAAGTACCGTTTACTTTAAGTGCACGAACGTTTCCTGTAAATGTGGAAAGCTGTTTTTCCTGAAGAGGAGAAATCTTTCCGTCAGGATAAAGAATTGTTACGTCAAGGCCAGGTACATTGTGGAATGCAGAACCAACTGCACTTCCTGTATCACCTGATGTAGCAACAAGAATGTGCAAAGGAGTATCTTCTCCTCTGTTGAAATAAGACATTACGCGTGCCATGAATCGTGCACCAAAATCTTTGAAAGCACATGTTGGTCCGTGGAAAAGTTCAAGAACATAGCTTACCGGATCAATAGGTACAACCTGTGCTGTAAACGGATATGCATCCTGAATGATTGACTGTAAATCAAGGTCGTTTATTTCACCTTCGACATAAGGTTTTGCCATTTCATATGCAATTTCCCTGAAAGAAGGTTCTGGTGTTTTGTTTATAAAAGAAGGATCTATTTTAGGAAATGAAACTGGTATATAAAGACCGCCTGTAGCAGCATTCATACCGTTAAGAACTGCAGTTTTAAAATCTGCCTTAACACTTTTGTCTCTTGTATCTGTATAAATCATATACTTTCCTTAATAACATAAATTTTAGTTACTATCTATTATAGCAAAATTTATTCAGTATAACAAGCAAATGACATAATTTCCGTCAATTGTTGTAATTTACGCATTAAAGATTATAATTGATGATATGAGTGAAAGTTGTCCGATTACAGTATTTACAAAATGGCTTGATCAGTATTTGAATTTTGAACGTACTCCAAAAAAGAATATTTTCTGGCTTGATACAATGCTGTATCTTGCAAAAAGGTTTAATAATCCTCAGGATTGCTGCAGCAGTTTCCATATAGCCGGTTCAAAGGGGAAAGGCTCTGTTTCAAAAATGATAGCTTCAATTCTTGAAGAAGCAGGGTATTCAACAGGACTTTATTCTTCACCTCATATACTCCGTTTTGAAGAAAGGGTTGGAACTGCAAAAGGTCCGTTCGAAAGCAGAATTTACGAGCAGTCTGTAAGTGAAGTAATGAATTACATGCAGTCTGTAATTCCGGAAAATCTTCCTGCTGAACGTCCTGTTACCTGGTTTGAACTTGTAACTCTTTTTGCAATGATTTGCTTCAGAAACGCAAAAGTTGACTGGGCTGTTTATGAAGTAGGCATTGGCGGCCGTCTTGATGCAACAAACATAATAAATCCAAAATGCTGCTGCATAGGACCGATTGAACTTGAGCACACAGAATATCTTGGTGACACAATAGAAAAAATCGCTGCTGAAAAAGGCGGAATAATAAAGGAAGGTGTTCCTGTCATAATAGCACCGCAAAAACCTGAAGCAAGAAAAGTCTTTGAAAATATTGCAGAAGAAAAGCATGCACCGGTAATTTTTGTAGAAGATATTTTGAAAAAGTCTGAATATGTATACAAAAAAGAACAGTCTTCAAAAAAAATCGGAATGGAAATAACACTTGACTGCAGACTGTTTAAAAGACCCGTTAAAACAATGCTTCAGATGCCGGGCGGGTTCCAGGTAACAAATGCTGCTGTTGCTTCAATTGCGGTAAAGATAATGTTTCCTGATTTAGATGAAGCCATAATTGAAAAAGGTCTTGCTAAGGCAAAACTTCCTGGCCGTTTCGAAATAATTACGGACGTATGCGGTTATCCTGATATTCCGGAACTTATTCTGGACGGAGCTCATACTGTAAACAGCATTAACTTTACGATGCAGACATTCAACACTCTTTACGGAAATATTTCAGAAAATGAAAAACATTTGGCTCATCTTTTGTTTGCATGTGCAGCAGACAAAGACATTGAAGACATAAGCACAATGTTTAAAAACAGGTTTGAACGCATCATGCTTACCAAACCAGGTGACGTTAAGGCAAGTGATACTGAAAGAATGGAAAAGGCTTTTGAAAAAGCAGGTATTGCTCACGAAAGCTGCAGTGATTACCTGAGGGCAATCGAAAATTCCCTGACGGAAGCCAATAACGCAAAAATGCCGCTTCTTGTAACTGGGTCATTCTATCTTGTTGCAGAAGTCAAGAAATTCCTGCTCGGGAAAAAATGCATCTGCAGCCAGTAAAAACTGCAGTAAATCAATAAAAAATTAATAAACGTACAGTCTTGGAACACGTGATTCTATTGCTGTTGTAATTTCATATGAAATAGTTTTTGTTAAGGAAGCAATATTGTCGGCTGTCTGGAGGGCACCGTCTTCCCTTGAGCCGAAAATTACGGCTTTATCCCAGCGCTTTATTCCTGAATCATTGCCTATGTCTACC
>JAZUKU010000228.1:0-6677 GCA_045643485.1 Treponema sp.
AAGCACAGGCCTGGCTGGATTATTCCAACCATTGTAATTTCGTGTTTACTTGTTGCTGGTGTTTTGGGTTTTGGTATTTACCATATTACAAAAAGCGTAAAGGCAAAGCAGATTGAAAATCAGAAGATAATTGAACAGAAGGCAAAGAGCCACCAGTATACAGCAACTGTTACAGGCGAAACAAAACGCGTTTATAAAGGCGACCAGATTCTTGTTGCAGCAGGTGACGGAAAGGGAAATATTGTTGTTACAGTAAAGAGTACTCTTGGTAAACTTGTTCTTGAAGCTCCTTCCGGAAACCAGATTATTGAACTTAGCGAAGAACGTGTCCTTGATACAGACGGTGACGGACTTTCTGACATTATTGTTTATCTTAGCGACATAAGTGCTACAGACGAAACACGTGGTGCAGAAATAAGAATGCTTGCTAAAGTTGAAAATGCTTCAGTTGCCGTTATCGAAGAAGTTACTGAAAGTGACATTCCTTCTGCTTCATCAATTGTTCCTTCTCAGAAAAACATCAAGCAGACACTTATTCTTGAAGACACAAGGGCTTATCCGTTTACAGTAAGTACAACATTCCGAGGGGCATGTGTATTCCGCTACAAGGTTGACCGCAACGACTATGTTGAAGATTACTTTACAAGCGGCGACATTGTTTCTGTAACAGCTAGCAACGGTGTACGCCTTTGGATGAGCAACATAAATGCAATGAAGATTCAGATTACAGCAGGTACTTCTTCTTACGATCTTGAAGTAGGTAAGGCAGGTCAGGTTCAGGCAGAAGACATCAGATGGGTAAAGGAAGCTGACGGCAAGTACAGACTGGTGGTAATTGAACTTGACTAAAAAAACATTTTTCCTTGACCAGCACGGTTGTGCAAAAAATCAGGTAGATGCAGAAATAATAATTTCACGTCTTAACGAAATGGGCTTTGTACGCACACTCGATGCGGAAGAAGCTTCACTCATCATAATCAATTCATGCGGATTCATTGAAAGTGCAAAAAAGGAAAGCCTCGATGCGCTTATGAATGCAAGAAAAGCTTATCCTGAATCAAAAATAATTCTTTCCGGCTGTCTTGCTGAACGTTACGCAGATTTGTTTAAGGAACAGCTTCCCGAAGCAGACGCAATTTTTGGTAACGGTGACCTTTCGCAGATAGATAAAACAGTACGCTCCGTTATGCGTGGAAACAGGCCTGTCGTTAAGCCAAAGCAGCTTGGAGTTTGCTGCGGTACAAGAAATGAATTCCTTTCGTTCAGGGGAAGTGCATTTGTAAAGATTACTGAAGGCTGCAATAACTTCTGCTCATTCTGTGCAATACCGGTAATCCGCGGCGAATTGCGCTCAAGACCTGCAGAAGAAATAATTGCTGAAATAAAGCAGCTTGTAAAAAGCGGTGTTTACGAAATAAATTTAATAGGTCAGGATCTGGCTGCATACGGCTGCGGTAAGGCAGACAGTATTTTTAAGGACGGAATCGACTGGTACAGCGTTACTTACGAAGACCTTCCTGCAGACAGCAAAATGAAACTTGCTGCAGCAAAAAAAAGTTCTCCTCTTTGTTCGCTTATGAAAAAAATCTCTGCGTTAAAGGGAAATTTTGTCGTACGTCTTTTGTACATTCATCCTGATCACTTTAACAAAGACATTCTTCCTGTAATGCAGAAAGACAAACGGTTCCTTCCGTACTTTGACATTCCGTTCCAGTCAGGAAGCGACAATGTAATTCACGCAATGAACAGGACTGGCAGTGCAGAAAAATACATTCAGCTTGTAAAGGATATACGCACTGCCTTACCGGATGCTGCAATAAGGACTACATTCTTAACGGGATTCCCTGGCGAAACAGAAGAAGATGCCCTTAAGACACAGGAATTCCTTTCTAAAATACAGAGCGACTGGTCAGGCTGTTTTGAATATTCGCGCGAAGAAGACACAAAGGCATATTCGTTAAAGGGACGCGTTGCTAAAAAAACTGCAGCTTTGCGTGCACAGCGCCTTAACGAACTGCAGCATTCAATTACCGAAAAGCGTCTTCACGAACGATGCAAAAAAACATACGACGTACTTGTAGAAGAAATAATTCAGAATACAGAAGGAACAGACGAAGGCCTTGCAATAGGAAGGGCATGGTTTGAAGCTCCGGAAGTTGACGGTAACGTAGTAATAAGATACGACCTTGACGATAAAAAGGCAGTAGAAGCAATCAAGGAAGGCAGTGTTGTAAAAGTAAAAGCTGTTGCTTCTTCAGAACTGGATATAGACGGAGTGTTCTGTGGAAACTGAAGAATATCTTTCCGTTCTTAACGATGCCCAGAAGGCAGCCGTTGTGCATGAAGGTTCTTCTCTTTTAATTTTAGCAGGAGCCGGTTCCGGTAAGACTCGCGTAATCACTACAAAAATAGCATACCTTATTTCGCAGAAGCACATTAATCCGTATCAGATTCTTGCAGTAACATTTACAAAAAAAGCAGCCCGAGAAATGCAGGAAAGGGCAGTACAGCTTGAACCTCGTGCAGAAGACGCACAAATCCGCACATTCCATTCGTTCGGTGCATTCTTTCTGCGCAAGTATTATGCAGAAGCCGGTGTTGACCAGAACTTTACTGTTTACGATGACGACGATATGGTTACGCTTATTTCAAAGGCATGTCCAAAACTGACACGTGCTCAGGCAAGCCAGGCAGCTCATAAGATTTCACTTGCTAAAGATTACTGCCTTACGCCTGACAGTCCTGATCTTTGCGAAATTGAAAGCGACAGTGATTTTTCTGAAATATATGCATCTTACGAAAGCCGTCTTCGTGCAACAGGCAACGTTGACTTTGGCGACCTTATAATGCTTCCGTATCTTGTTTTAAAAAACTGTCCTGAAATAAGTACGCAGCTTCATTACCGCTACAGGGTTATCATGGTAGACGAATACCAGGACTCAAACGTAGCCCAGTTTCTTTTGCTGCAGCAGCTTGCGGGTGTGGAAGAAAATACCGGCACATATGTCTGCGTAGTAGGTGATGATGACCAGTCAATTTACAAATTCCGTGGAGCAGAAGTTCAGAATATCCTTTCGTTCCAGAAGCAGTTTCCGGGAACTTCGCTTATACGCCTTGAAGAAAATTACCGTTCTTCTTCGCAGATTCTTGCGTGTGCAGACAGTGTTGTAAAAAACAATGAAGACCGTCTTGGAAAAACACTTGTTTCTGTCCGCGGTGAAGGAAAAAAGCCTACGCTTATCTTCTTACCGACGCAGGATGACGAAACTGAATTCTGTGCAGACTTGATTCAGCAGGCTCATGAAAAAGGCGTTCCGTACAGCGAGTGGGCAATCCTTTACAGAATGAATGCCCAGTCACTCGGATTCGAAACTGAATTCCTTCATAAAAAAATTCCGTATACTGTAGTTGGTTCATTAAAGTTCTACGAGCGCGAAGAAATAAAGGACGCACTTGCATGGCTTGCATTTGCTGCAAATCCTCGTGATGAAATTGCATTCCGCAGAATCGTAAACAAACCGGGCCGCGGTATAGGCAATGTTTCGCAGGACAAAATCGTTACTGCTTCGAACGGCATTTCAATTCTTCTTGGTGCCAAGAGCATAAAACTTTCCAAAAAAGCACAGGCTGGTCTTGATGAATTTGTTTCGCTAACGGAAGAATTCATTTCGATGCTGCCGGACGTTCCTGAATCAGCAGAAAATGCTTCGATTGCAGAAGAAGCTGCTGCTGAAAAAAAATCTGAACCTCCGCGCAAAAAGCTTTCCGTATTTGTTGAAACAGTAATTACAAAATCAGGACTCGAAGAATATCACAAAAGCCAGGACGAAGTTGCCGGTACGCAGAAACTTGCCAACCTTCAGGAACTTGTAAACAGCGCAGTTTTGTATCCGTGTACAAGACAGGGACTTCTTGATTTTCTTGACCACATTGAGCTTGACCGGAACATTGAAAACGAAGCAGAAGAAAATGAAGATGCAGACAGGGTAACTTTAATTACTTTGCACAACACAAAAGGCCTTGAGTTCCCTCGTGTAATCATAAGCGGTATGGAAACAGGCGTATTCCCGCGCGAAGACAAGACAGGTGAAGACCTTGAAGAAGAACGCCGTCTTTTCTACGTAGGCATAACGCGTGCAAGGGATGAACTTTATTTTACAAGCTGCGGTGTAAGAAGGCTTTACGGTCAGACAAAATACATGAGCCCGAGCGTATTCCTTAAGGAAGTCGGTAAGGAAAACGTACGCGTTCTTGGAAACAAACCTGCTTCATTCCGTTACGATACGGCTGACGAAATAAAGGATCCTCTTGCCAGAAAATATCACAAGGGCGCATTCATACATCATGACGATTACGGTGACGGTCAGATTGTCCGCACGGAAGTGAATGATGAAGGCGAATATGTAATTTCAGTAAGCTTTGAAACAGGTTCAGTAAAGCGTTTCCTTCCAAAATACCAGTCAAAAGACCTCCTTGTAATCCAGAATGACTGATACTTTATACAGTATCTCTAATTTCTCTAATTGACTGTCACAGTTTTCCAAAAAAAAACATACATATTTCATTCGTTAACATGAAATTAACTTTTTTTGCATTAACATAATTGATGGTGGGAGTTCAAAAAGAGGAAAAAATGAAAAAAAGATTAATTGTTCTGCCAACAATCGCACTTGCAGCCGTAATTACAGTAGTATCAATTTCATTGGCAGGATGTCCGCAGGATGCAGAAATGATTCCTGTTCATTCAGCAGATTTTTCTACAGACAGCATGGAACTCCGTAATGCAATAAGTTCTGGAAAACTGTATGAAGTAAAGCACACTTATACAAATCAGGAAACAAAGGACATTCTTGCAGAAGTTTATTCTAAGGATAATAAGGAATCAATTCAGAAAAAGGAAACTCCGGAAGAAAAGATTTCAAAACTTACATATTCATACAGCGAAGACAATTTCCTTTACACAATTGTTGCAGCAGAAGGATTTGAAAGCTACAAATGGATAATCGACGGTAAGGAAATTACAAAATATGATGACCGTGTTTATTCAATAGACAATAACGTATTAAAGATTTTGCCTTGTGCAGGATATAATTTCGAAACAGAAGAATTTTCATGGAAAATTGAAGATTCAACAATCAGTCTTATAGCAGTGAAGGGAGATGAATCTTACAGAGTAGATTTTTAAAACTGCGTAAACTAATTTGAAAAGAAGTATGATTTTTGTTATACTTTTACCGTCGGTCAGCAGGGGGGAACTTTCTGGCCGGCGGTTTTTTTTATGAAAAAAATTCTTAGGCCGTTATTAATCATATTTTCTCTTTTCTTTCTGATTTCGACTGTAATGAAAAATCAGAAGAATTTTCATACTCACATGAAAAGCATGGTTTCCTGCAATGAAGGGAACCTTTGTTCTTTAACATATGATTTGCCTGATTTTATTAACGGACAGGGATTTCAAGCTGTTTCTGATGATGATAATACTCAGTATTCAGATGATTCTGTAGATTACTGCTTTAAGTTAACAAGAGTAATGCAGCTTTTTATGGCATTAAGTTTTATATTGCCGGCTGCAAAGGGATTAACTTCTGCACACAATAAATTTTCTGAAATCACTTTACGGAACTCAACTGTTTTTTAATGCATTCTCCTGATTGAATGAAAATTATTTACAGGAGATTAAAAATGGAAAAAACAGAATGGCTTAAAGTAAAAGTATTGGAAAAAGGCGCATCACTTACAGACGAACAGATTTTTGATAATCTGTATGAACTTATAAAGGAAACAGGCTTTGTTAAGGATGAAGATGTCCTTAAAAAAGACATAATGGAACGCGAAAACAAAGGAAGCACAAAGCTTACCCCGACTCTTTTTGTTCCTCATACAAAAACTGAAGGTGTAAGTCATTTCTGTGCAGCAATGATTGTTGTTCCGGATGTGATCATATGTACAATGATGGCATGGGCTCAGGAAAGCAGCTACAGCCTTACAAGAACTGCAGCCCTTCTTTCTGTGGCAAACCGCCTCAGTGAACCTTCTTCGCTGAATGTACTCGGTTCAGTAGCAGACCTTCCGTCATACATTGATTCCCTTCTTCAGGCAAACGGCGTAAACCCGAACCAATAGTTTCCCATCACCCCGCACGCTCTATGTCTGTACTGTAGTATCGTGCGGGAGCCCCTTCTGCAAACCAAATACCCTCTTATCCAAACACTTACTATGCAAATATTCTCATCTTAATGATTCTTAAGCCAATATCTGCCACTACCCCCAAAGAGTAAACAAACGAAGCTTTCCACTTAGTAAAAAAATAAAAAAGTAATAACGAAGCAATAAAAAACGGGCGGAGCAGGGTTCCGGCTCAAAACCGATTTCCGGCGTTATTTGCCCACGTGCTATGCGAGGACCCTAGGATTTTGAGACGGGTTCCTGCGGGAGCCCGTTTTTTATTGTTGTTTCTTATCAATTATTTATTAAAATAAACTAAAGCCTCGTTTGTTTATGTCTTCTGTTATTTTCTATATATTCACTAAATCCTAAAAATGAAGTATATTATCCGCATGAGTGAAACAAAACGTACAGTAAATGAAGATACACTGGAAAAACTCCTGTATCTTTCAAGACTTTCTCCGGAAAGCACAGACATGGCAACCTTGAAAAAACAGGTTGATGATATCGTA
>JAZUKU010000229.1:0-17671 GCA_045643485.1 Treponema sp.
ATATTCCCTGAAGAAGGCCCTCTGATTTGCTGTAAATCTGCTGTGTCGTACGGAATCCAGCCTTGTTCAGTCGTTCAAGAGTTTTTTCTCCTGCACCCCAGAGCTTGTTGAGCGGAAGTGACAGCATGAACTTTTCTTCATCACCAGGCCTGATTATTGTAAGACCGTCAGGCTTTCTGTAACCGGAAGCGATTTTAGCAAGGTACATTGTGCTTGCCATTCCTATGCTTATCGTAAGTCCTGTTTCTTCCTTTACCTGCTTCTTTATCCGTCTTGCAGTTTCTTCTGCAGGTCCAAGAAGCCGTTCTGTACCCGTAAGGTCAATGAATGCTTCGTCAACAGACATCTGTATTACGTCAGGTGAATACTGACGGAAAATAGACATTACTTCATGAGACTTTTCGTGGTAGCGCTTCATGTCTGGACGCACGAAAATGCCGTTCGGGCAAAGTTGAAATGCAGTCTTCGCAGGCATTGCTGAATGTACGCCGAATTTCCTTGCTTCATAAGATGCTGTAGAAACGACACACCGCCTGTCTCCTGGAAGTCCGCTGACAATAACGGGTTTTCCCCTATATTCAGGATGGTCGAGCTGTTCAACTGAAGCAAAAAAAGCATCTAAGTCTGCATGAAGAAAGATTTTTTCCATCACTTATCCTTAGATATATTATTTTCTGAATCGTTAATAAAAGCAATTGTTTCTTTGCCTGTCGTGTTTTCATCAATTGTGTAATAGGCATCTATCGTTACCTTATACTGAGAAGAAGAGTCTGTTACGTAAACAATTTCGATGTTTCTGCCGGGATTGTCTGGAAGCGAAAAGCAGGCTGTATGCGGATTGATTAAAGTATATGCAAAGTTGCTGTCGTAAAGTGGTACAGAATCCTGCTGTTCAATTTTAACAATATATCTTATTACATCAATTGAAGCATTTATGTTAAGCTTGTGGTTTGTCAGTTCCATGAAAGGAGAATCTTTTACTGAATAAACAATATGTTCTGCAGGATATTCCATGACTGTATGTGATGCTGCTTTTTTAGAAGAGTAACTGGTATTAAAGAGAAGTGTAGTTGAAAAGATAAAGATAATGCAGAAAATCGTAAAAAGAATGAAGATGAAAGTCTGTGCCTGTATTTTCTGCTTTATGATGACGATAGTTTTTTTTGAATATTTAAGCAGTGAAAAAAGAATGCGTATTATCTGAAGCTGAAGCGGAAAAATTATTGTAGATAAAATGAATGACTTAAGAAGACTTGGCCTCAGCAATCTATTAATGCTTTCAGCCGTAGCAAAATTCAAAAAGTCAATTGTATATGGAACAAAAGGAATAAGCTGAAGGAACAGAATAAGAATGAGCAGCAGCGGATTCCTGACATAAACCGAAACCAGAAGAATAAGATATTCTATGAAGAAAAGAATTATCAGTGAAATGTCAAAGTTTGCAAAGATGAATACATTTATGATTCCTGAAAGCAGCATTATGATTCCAACCGCAAATGTATATTTCTTTACGGAATGCTGCATCTGGAAATTAATAAGAAAAACCGGTAAGAAAATCGAAATAAGGAATTCGAGCGGAATAATTATCTGGGGTGACAGTGGAGTCAAAGAAAAAATAAATGATGATAAATAAAAAAATGAAAAGTTAAGTATTATGAATTCAGGAATAATAAACCAAATGCGCAGTACGGCTTTAATTCTTATGCGGAATTTGTTTGATCCCCTGAATGTAAGGAAGCAGAGTATTGAGAAGATTATGAATGCAAGTAATACATAAACAGTCGAAAAAACTTTTTCGTTAAGGCAGAATGTTTTTCGTGCAACTGTAAAAAAGTCATAATGGCGTTCCCAGTCATCTGATCTTGCTGAAACAAGCTTGTCTGCTGCACACAGAAGAATGTCAAAAGTTTCCTGACTTCCATCTGACGTAATGCTTAAGGCTGGAATGTGTTCTTCAAGAAAAGCAGATACCCTTTTGTTTTCCCTGAAGTATCCGTTCCTGTAGAATACAAAAAAAGAAGATGAAATCAGTTTTCTTGAAGAATATTCAAGGCATGCTTCCTTAACTGATTTTACAAGCCACAATGGAGCAATGTCAGAACTTCCTGAAATGAGTTCAATTGAAGGACTGTAATCTTCTTCTACGATGATTGCAAAACTAGAATCAGAGTTTACATGGTTTGAAACAAAAAATGCAGTTCCTCCGGGATTGTATCTTTCAATTTCAGAAGGAAGAGTGGAATAATCATTTACGCTGAAAAGTAATTCAACATCATAGGGGAGTTTTTTCTGTTCAATGCATTTAATGAAATCTACTATTGCGCTGCTGTTTTTAAGTGCAAAATCCTGCGTAAAGGAAATGATAAGGTTATTGCGTTCCGAAATGGCAATGCTGTTTTCTGCAGAAGAATTGATTCTGGCTGTAATGTTGAATGGAAAATTTTCTGATTCAAATGATGTAAGCGGCTGTTTTTCACAGGCAATGTCATTCGTTATGAGAAGCTTGAGGAAAGCGTGCGATTTTGAGAGAACAGAGTCTTCTGCATAAATAAAACCTATACGTAATACAAGTAAAAGAAGCGTTATGAGGATTTTTAACGAATGTTTTGCTTTTCTGGCAGGAAAAATGCCGAACATATATTATAGAATAAAGAAATGGTGTTTACATTGCAATACCTTTTGTTTATAATGTAAATTGAAATTTAATATAGTCAACGAAGGAGTTTTTTAAACGGATGTGTGCTACCGGTAGAAAATTCATGCTGGATCTTCCTCTCAAAGTCATCCTGACAGAACAGGGAGCTTCTCATTTTATTAGTCATAAGAAAAAACTTTTACGCTTCCGTCTTGCAGACAATGTTGAAGAATACGGTATCAGTTTAAATCATTTTTCTCCTCAGTCTGTTCAGAACATGATACTTGTTGACTACATTTCAAAGATAGAAATTTCAATGTCAGAATTTGTTTCCTGCCGTCAGGAAATAATGGACCTTTCAAAGCTCATAGTATTTTCAATTTTATACAAACAGTTTGACCGTCAGATTTTTGATTCAATAATCAAGTGTGATTGTGTAAGAAGGCATAACCGCGCTAATCCGGCACAGCTTATTGATGAAAAGACACGCATGTCAGACAAACAGCTTCGTGCAGCTCTTTCTACAAAAGACAATATCATCCAGAACGCAAGAAAGACAATTCTTGATCCGGTCTGGAAAAGCATAATGGACAACACAGACTATACAACGGAAGAAAAGAACGTTTATCTTCTGATGACCGAAAAATTCCTTAACCGCTTAAGCCTTATGAACTGGTACATCATTACTAAATTCTACAAGGCAGACGGCTTTATGGAAATTGTAAGCGAAATAAGACAGGCTCTTGCTGAATACATGGACAAGTCTAAAGTAGCTGAATACATTTCGGTAATGGTTATGGAACTTGCCCTTAACTGCGAAAATACAAACATGCGTAAGGAAGCTCGCGTAATGTATCAGGGTATTGATAACTGCGATACTCTTATTTACGATCCTGATATCCGTGCAAAGATTGTTTCAGAACTTACACGCAAACATGAACTTGTATTCCTTTCATGGAAGCTTGGAGGCGGTTCTTCTTCTATCGGTAAACAGGGACGCCTTCAGATTACACTCTATAATAAAGATGATGAATTCCAGGAAGTAAAAGAAAATATCGAAAGCAAAATGTCTGCTGACCTTAAGAAAAAATCACTTATTGACTTCTACCGTCAGATGCCTGAAGGTGAAGAAGGTACAGACTTAGGTTTATACTATCTTTCTTATCTTGATGATGCCTGCAAGAAAGTTAACATCAAGTTTGAATCTCTTGTAAACCAGTTTACTTCCAGCGACCTTACCGTCATTACTCTGGTTTTCAATTTCTAAGCGGAAAAAGCATGAAAACAAAATCAGTAAAGTTTATAGTTCTCTTCGCAGCTCTTTCAATACTTTGTTTGATTTCATGTTCAGATTCAGCACCTGCAATTAATTCAATACAGACATCAGTTATCTTTGATTTTGAAGATGAAGAAAGTTTTCCTTCTCAGCGTCTTTCTCTTTTCATTCAGACAGATGAAGTAAACCGTCTGGAAAAAATACAGGCGGAACATTTGCGTTCAGGCTTAGAGTGGAATGTTTTTGACGCACGAAAGATTTCTTCAAAGGACAATAAAAAATGGGCCGGTTATACAAAACTGGTGCCTGCTTATGGAAGTTCAATTCCTGTCGGTAAGTATTCTGTAAGGTATACTGATGCTGCAGACAAGCAGTGTGAATCTTTCTTTGCAATTTCCTATCAAAACGATTTTCTTGAAAAGAAAGCTGCTGATTTCCCGGAAGCCATAAAGGATAAGTATTCTGTTTATGCTGCAATTTATTCTGCTGACGGAACTTTAATCAGCTACGAAAGGTTTAAGAAGAAGTGGTCTGATATGAAAAGCATTCGGAATGAAATACCAATGGCTGATTCAATAAGAAAATGTTATGTTATTAACAACGGCTCCGTAATGATTATGATGCCGTTTGAAAAAGAAAATATAGAACAAATGGAGAATGAAGGTGAGTAACGACCCCAGTAATGCGGCGAATGTAGAAAACGAAAACGCTGATGAAAACACAAAACAATTTTTTAGGTCAATAAAGACGTATGTTCTTCGACAGGGAAGAATGACTGACAGTGAAAAAAAGAATTATTCGGAATTAAGCCAGCAGTGGTGTGTTCCGTTTGAGCACAAAACACTTAATTTTGTAGATTTGTTTAACAACACAAATCCCGTAACTGTAGAAATTGGTTTTGGTATGGGCCAGGCTACTGCAATAATTGCAGAAAGCAATCCTGATAAAAACTACATTGGTCTTGAAGTACACAAGCCTGGTGTAGGAAAACTTCTTGGAGAAATTCAGAACAAATCATTAAATAATCTGTATATTATAGAATATGACGCCCTTGATGTAATTGAGTCAATGATTCCGGATAATTCCGTAAGTGCATTCCATATTTTCTTTCCGGATCCATGGCCAAAGAAAAAGCATCATAAGCGTCGTCTTGTACAGCGTCCTAATACAGACCTTCTTTGCAAGAAACTTGCACCGGGCGGTTACATCTACATGGCTACAGACTGGGATGACTATGCAGAAACAGCGATGGAAAACCTTATGAATACTCCTGGTATTGAAAATAAATATGAAGGTTTTGCACCTCATCAGGAATGGCGTCCGTTGACAAAGTTTGAGCAGAAAGGCATTGACGCAGGACACTCAATTCATGAGCTTTTCTTTGTAAAGAAAGAAAAATAAATTCCTTTCGAATCAGTGGAGGGGAAAATGGATTTATTCAACATAGACGAAGTTCAGTCAGAAAATGAAAAAGCTAAGCGCATAAAGGAACTTTCCTCATTAATCAAGCGTTACCAGAAAAGCTATTACGATGGCGAAGGAGAAATATCTGACGCTGAATTCGATAAGCTCTGGGACGAACTTAAGCTTCTTGATCCGCAGAATGAAATCCTCCACAAAGTTGGTGCTGACAGCGGTAACTTCGCAAAATCACAGCACATTATGCCTATGGGAAGCCAGGAAAAAGCTGCTGACCCTGAACAGTTTATGGCATGGGCAGACAAACACGTGTATGACGAATATCTTGTCGAATACAAGCTGGACGGTGCAAGCCTTGAACTTCAGTATGAAAAAGGAATTCTTGTTCGCGCAGTAACAAGAGGTGACGGTACAACAGGAGACGTCATTACGGCAAATGCTGTTAAGATGAACGGTGTAAGAAAAGAACTGTACGACATTAATACAGGAAATCTGATTGACTTTACGGGCGGTGTACGCGGTGAAGTAATAATGACTCATTCTGTACACGACACTCTTTATGCAGACAAGGCTAACTGCAGAAATGCAGCAAACGGCCTTATGAAAAGAAAAGACGGTGAGGGCAGTGAAAACCTTAAGCTCATAACATATGACGTATGGTCAACTACTGGAATGCAGCCATATTCAGATGAAGAAGATAAAATCAAATGGCTTACGGAAAACGGATTCAACGCTGTTCCGCTCCACATTTGCCGCTCTGCACAGGAAGTAATTGAATACCGTTCACATGTAATGGAAATAAGGAAAGGCCTTGAGTACGACATTGACGGTCTTGTAGTAAAGGAACGTACCGTTAATCACGAAGACGCAAGCCGTGCAAGACCAGACAGGCAGATTGCATTTAAGTTCAGTCTTGAAGAAGCTGTAACTGTAGTGCGTGAAGTTGAATGGAACGAAACCGGTGCTACATACACTCCTGTTGCAGTATTTGATGCAGTAGATCTTAACGGAACAACAGTCCAGAGGGCATCTCTTGCAAATCCGAATACAATAAAGGCTCTTGGCTTAAAGATTGGAAGTCATGCTGTTGTTGTAAAACGCGGAGAAATAATTCCAAAAATAGAAAGCGTAATTCCGGAAGAAGATTTGACAGAAGAAGAAAGGGCTTTGTGCAAACCGATTCCTCAGCCGACTGTCTGCACAACATGCGGCACTGCATTGATTGACGAAGGAACACGCCTTTACTGTCCGAATAAAGGCTGCAGCAAGAGAATACTGCACCAGCTTTTAAAATGGGTTTCTGTTGTAGACATAAGGGATCTTGGCGAAACTTTGATTACTTCTCTGTTTAAGGACGGAACTGTCCGTTCGATTACAGACATATATAAACTTGATACTGAAACATTAAGACCTTATTTTCTTGATTCAAAAAGCCTTAAGGAAGAAAAGCTTTCCCTTGGCGCAGAAAAAGTTGCTTCTTCAATACAGAACCACAGGAACGTAACCCTTCCAAGATTCATTGCAGGCTTTGACATTGAAGGTATTGGAGAAACTCTCGTAGAAAAGCTTATTGCAGGCGGATATACGACTCTTGAAAAAATGTTTGCTGCGTCAGAAGAAGAAATTGCTTCAGTATACGGTTTTGCAGAAATAATGGCACATACATTTGTTCAGGGAATGGCTGAAAATAAAGAGGAAATGCAGAGCCTTGTTTCTTCGGGAACAATTACTGTTTCAGAAGGAGAAGCTACCGGTATCTTTGCAGGAATGTCATTCTGCTTTACGGGCGAACTTCACACAATGAAGCGTGCAGATGCAGAAAATCTTGTCAAGGAAAACGGCGGTATGGCAAAGTCTTCTGTAGTTAAGGGCCTGTCGTATCTTGTAACGAATGATACGGCAAGCGGTTCTTCAAAGAACGTAAAGGCTGCCAAACTGGGGATCCCGGTAATCAGCGAAGAAGAATTCCTTAATCTTTTAAAGCAAAAGTAAAGTCGTTTACAAAAAAGTCAGGGCTTACTGCCTGCATGTTGAGCCTCATTTCCCAGTGAAGGTGAGGACCTGTTGCAAGGCCTGTAGCACCGCTCAAGCCGACTAAATCTCCCTGCTTTACAATGTCGCCTTCCTTTACGTTAAGCGAATCCATGTGATAGTAAAGACTGTATAATCCAGGTAAATGTTCAATGACAACACTCCAGCCCGTAGAAACGCGTGTTTCTGCAAGAACGACTTTTCCTGCAGCACATGCAGTTACAGAAGAGCCTGTAGGTATGCCGTAATCAATTCCGTAATGAAGTGAAGTTGAAGACTTGCCGTTTGTATAAGCATAAACCCTTCTGTCTGCAAAGAATGAAGTTCTTCTTGTTGCGTCTGTTGGCGGAACATAAGCCTGTGTCTGGTAAACTGCGTCTTTGTTTATTGTTTCAAGAATAAGGTTGAGCTTATCAATCTGCTGCATTCTTTCAGGACTGGTGTCTGTTTTGATTCCTGTGTTCCTTGCGTCAAGTTCAATTGTTTCGCTTATGAAATCCTTTGGAAGAAGGGCAAACGGTAAGTCAAATTTCATCTTGCGCTGTCCCTGGAATGAATATGTAACGGTAAGATGATAATCATTTTCCTGCCACCATGAAGAAAGTGGAATGCCCGTCAGCATAGTCGTAACTGTTTTTGAAGACTTTTCTTCAAGTACATAGAATTCTGAAGAAGCAATTTCGTTGTCACCAAGGAATAAAGATGCCTTTGCTGTAGTGTCAGGAATTACCTGCTTCTTTGATTTATGAACATTGTCTGTAAAAATCAAACGAATGAAGACTGCATCTCCCGGACATGCACTGTCATTGTAAAAAAGAGAAATATTGTATGAATCAGATTTATATATTGCATCTCGTGCGTATACATTGACTGCTGAAATCAAAAGAACAAGAGCTGTTAATATTTTTGCTGTTTTACCGAATGTGTTTTTCATAAAGACCTCTCTAATATATCTGTAAAGATTCAACTTTTTTTAACGTCTATCAGAATCATCTGCGGAGTTTCTGCTCCGTTGAAGAAATTTCTTCCTGTGTGGAAAAGAACATCTACACGGTCGTTTTTACTGAAATCCCTGTTGAGCCTTTCTCCTTCGTTCCAGAAAAGTGCCGGCCACTTAACGCTTCCCGTGCTAAGCGTAAGCTTTAGGTGCTGCTTTTCGTTTTTGCCAAGAATTACTGCATCTGTAATCAGAAGGTTTTTTGCCATGTAAATCAATTCCGGATTTTCTTCGCCGAACGGTTCAAACCTGTCTGTTACATCAAGAAGTTCCGGCTTTAAATACTGCGGCGGAATTTCTGCATCTACTTCAAAATCACCGCTGTCCCTGTCACCAAGTTCAATTACAGCAGACAGTTCCTGTACGCGTCTTTCAAATTCAGAAAGCTTATTGCGTTCAAAACTGAATCCTGCTGCAAAATTATGACCGCCGTGGTTTATGAACAAATCAGAAAGCTGGTCAAGAAATCCCGTGACATCGTATCCGCGGCAGCTTCTCATTGATCCGATTGCTATATTGTCAACAAAAGTAACTGCCATTGCAGGAACCTGGTATTGCGAAACAAGACGGCCTGCAAGAATACCGCTAACGCCTCTGTTTATCCGTTCATCAATTACAACACAAAGCTTGCCGTTGTGCTTTGGAATTGAAACTTCTGCCTGTAAGTTTGCATAACCGACTGCATCTGAGGTAAGCTGTTTTCTTACAGCATTGCATTCAATTATTTCCTTTGCAATATTGCCTCTTTCAGCTGCATCTTTTTCAAGAAATAGTTTTGCTGCAAGTTCAGCTTTTCCCAGTCTGCCTGCTGCGTTAAGGTTTGAAATTACGTCCCAGCTTAACACCTGGGCATTTATTTTTTTGCCAAGAATATTCAGTTCAGACAACAGTTCTACAAGGCCGTTGCGCACATGCCCTGCATTCATTGAAGCAATTCCCTGGCGTACAAAAATTCTGTTTTCATCTTTCAAAGGCATTATGTCTGCAAGTGCCGCTAATGCCGTTAACTGCAAGTCTTTTTCTTCTGCTGAAGCAAATGAAGGAAATGCTGTCTTAAGCTTTTTCTGTACGTAAGAAACAAAAATATTGTAAAAGCCGCCAAGCTCTGTCGCAGGGTGGTCACCGTATTTTGCAAGCTTAGACATATCCTTAAGCCGCAGAAGTGAAAGCCCCTGTAGCTGAGGAATTATTTTTGTTATTTCATTGCGTATGTCAAACAGATTGAATTCTATTCCGCTTCCAAAAGTGTTGCGCAAAAGCTTAAGCGTAAGTTCTGCGTCCCAGACAAAAATCTGCTGTCCGTTCAAAAAAGACGGAAGCCTTGTCTGCATTATGCTTACTGTTCCCGGAACAATTGTTTCTTCAATCTTTGCTACAGGAACAAGATTTCGTATTTTCAGACATTCAACAGTATAAGCTTCGTTTACAGGACGTACATTCAAAAGCGTAATGTCTTCTTTATAGAATTCACTCTGTGCAAAACGAAGCGCACTTACAAGCTTGTAGACAACTGCACATCCGGAAATGTCCTTGAAAGGGTAGCCTGAATCTTCAAGCTTAGGGTCAATTATTATTGCTTCGGGAAGCTCTGCAGGAGGATTGTGATGGTCAACGACAATAGTCTCAATGCCTTTTTCTGCAGCGTAAGATATTTCTGCATTGTTTGAAATACCGCAGTCAACGGTAATTATTAATGTACCGCCTTCCTCTTCAAAAGCATCAACTGCAGCAATTGAAAGACCATAAGCATCATCTCCGGAAGGAAGCCTGTACCTTACGTCTATGCCCATCGAAACAAGGCATTCGTAAAGAACTGTAGTAGAGCTTACACCGTCAACATCCCTGTCTCCGAAGATAAGTATTTTTTCGCCTTCTTCCTTAGCTTCAAGAATACGGTCAACAGCTTCTTCCATATTGTTGAACTGAAAAGGCCTGTGCTGAAAACGAAGGTCATCTTCCATTAAGTAAAGGACTTGTTTTCCTTCAACAATATTCCTTCTTACCATTATTGAAGCCGTAATAGGATCAACACCGTATTTACGGGTAAGTTCTTCAACTTCCGATTTTGAGACTGATTTTTTGTTCCAGTTTGTCACTATTTAATTTCCTTGTAGATAAGAGGCTTTTCTTCCGGCTTTTGAGGGGAGTATGTGACGGCTCCCTTAAGCTGTTCTGCACCCTGTGCTAGAGAAGATTCGTCCTTACCATATATATCCATTATTTTTTCACCTTGTTTAACAAAGTCACCCTGACGCTTAGTAAAAATAATACCGCTGTCAGCATCGACTTTATCTGTTGTCTTGTTGCGGCCTACACCTAATGCAATGCATGCAATACCAGTCTTGTATGCTTCTATTGAAATGTAGCCGTCCTGTTCTGCCAAAAGTTCCGTGTGGAATGCAGAACGTCTTTTTCCCTGTTCAGCAATAAGCCTGTCAGGATCGCCGCCCTGGTCCTTGATGTTTGCAAGGAATAATTCAAGAGCCTTACCGGAAGCAACAGCACTTTCGGCAAGCTTTCTTGCTTCTTCCACAGTCTTTGCCTTTTCGCCAAAAACAATCATGTGGCTTGCAAGAGTATATGTTAATTCCATAATGTCAGCAGGACCGTTGCCCTGAAGACATTCGAGTGTTTCTTCAATTTCAAGATAGTTGCCTGTCTTGTAACCAAGAGGAGAATCCATTCTTGTAATGACTGCAACAGCTTTCTTGCCCATGGACTGAATTGTCCTTACAAGGAATTCTGCAAGCTGTTCTGCATCGCTTTCACTTTTCATGAATGCACCGCTTCCGTACTTAACGTCAAATACCAAAGCGTCACTTCCTTCAGCAGCTTTTTTTGAAAGAATGCTTCCTGTAATTAACGGAATGCTTTCAACAGTACCTGTTACGTCACGGAGCGCATACATCTTTTTGTCAGCAGGAGCAATTGAAGGTGTCTGTCCCATCATTGCAAAACCGTCTTTTGAAATGATTGAAGCAAACTGTTCTTCCGTAAGGTTTACGTTGTATCCCTGAACAGATTCAAGCTTATCGAGCGTACCGCCTGTGTGTCCAAGACCACGTCCGCTCATCATAGGAATCTGTACTCCGCAGGCAGCAACAATAGGAGCAAGCGGAAGACTTATCTTGTCACCAACGCCGCCTGTGGAATGCTTGTCTACAAAAGGACCGTGCAGGTTGAGTGAAGAATATTTACTGTCATAAAGATTAATTACATCACCGGAATGGAGCATGCAGTCTGTAAGAAAACCTGTTTCTTCAAAAGTCATGCCCGAAAAATAAACTGCCATAAGGAAAGCAGACATCTGGTAGTCTGGAATGCTTCCGTCTGTATAACCGTTGACCATGAAGGCAATTTCTTCTTTAGTCAAAGCCTGTCCCGGATTTTTACCCATACCGCGTTTTTTAAGGATTATGTCAGCTGCCCTCATTTGTCCCTCCCGAAAGCATATGTTTATATCATTTATTTTACATCAATTCTGCTGTTTTTTAAAGAATGCCAAGCCCGCTTTCAAGAGATTTAAGTTTGAATCCGCAAGCATCTTCAATAAGGAAAAACAGAAGCGATTTCATCTTATACGCTGATTCCGCACTTATTTTCAAAGCACGAACCTGTCCCGGCGAAAGGTCATTAAGTGCCTGCAGGTAAGAAAGCATCTCATTGTCGCAGACAAACGTATTGTGAAGCTTTAATTCTGAAGAAGAAGAAACACAGTCGCTGCAGATAAATCCGTTGTAAGTACGCACATAATTTACGCCGTTACCGTCAATTTCTTTCGTACACTGAACGCAGCAATGAGTTTCAGGCTGTATTCCAAGAAGACCAAGGTATCGCCACAAAAAGCGCAGTGTTCCAAGACGTGCTTCATTTTCTTCAACAGCATCAATTCCGTCAAGGAAAGCTGAAAGAAGGGTAAAAGCGCTTTTGTCGTCACCGGCACATTTTGTCTTAAGCACAATTTCGCTTGCAAGATTTGCTGCCCATATTTTATAGAGGCTGCTCCTTAAGGAAATATGCGGATTCTTTACGTCAAAGTCAGAAAGCTTTATTGTTTTTTTTGCTTCATCTTCATAAATCCACATTTTTCCGCAGTAAAACGGCTGTACGAGGGATTTAAGCCTGCTTTTGCCGCCGCCGTACAATGTTGAGTAAAAAATGCCTTTTTCAGGGGAAACTGCACATACTTTGCGGTTGTTTTCGCCGCTTTCAAGAAGAGAAAGTATTATTGCATCAGTTACTTTATTCCGCTCACCCATAAAGCCATTATAACATCAATAAAAATTAAAATATATAGACATACATGTGCTTTTTTGTTATATTGTAAAATAATAGAGGTGAATTATGATTTTTCCACTTGAAGAATTAGTTAAATTTAAAGATGACAGTGACAATATATACGAAATTACAAGTGCCGCAAGCCGCCGTGCATTCCAGCTTGCAATGGTAAAGGATCCTATTGTAGAAGAAAATGACGGTAAGGTTGTAAGCCTTGCAGCACGCCAGCTCTTTACAAATCAGGTTCAGTATCGTATTGAAGACTAAGCCGGTTAAAAATTAAGTGATTCCTGTAATCGTAATTTTTGCGCCGACAGCATGTGGTAAGACTGCTTTAGTCCGGAATTTATTCGGAAAGGGCAGTCTTTCTGTTTTTAAAGACAAGGCCGAAATCATAAGCGCAGACAGTCAGGCAGTTTACAGAAAACTCAATATAGGAACGGCTAAACCTGATGAAGAAGAATGCCGCGAAATTCCATATCATCTGATAGATCTTGTTGAACCGGAAGAACAGTTCGGAATGGGCGAGTGGGTACCTTTATGCGACAAAGCATGCAGTGAAATATGGGCTAAGGGAAAAATACCTGTGGTTACAGGCGGAACAGGCTTTTACATCCGCAACTTCATTCTTGGCATGTCCGGCGCACCTGTAAGTGTTCCTGAAATAAGGGACAATCTTAAGAAACGCATTGAGTCAGAAGGAAACGAAGCCTTGTTTGCAGAACTTACGAACATTGACCCTGTGTATGCCGCAAAGATCAACGTAAATGATGCCGTAAGAATATGCCGTGCTCTTGAAGTCTATTATTCTACGGGAAAAACATTGAGTTCATATACAATGAATGCACAGCCGCGTAAAGATTTTGATTTCTGTACGATAATACTTGACCGCCCGCGGGATGAGCTTTACAAGCGAATTGACGAACGCGTAGAGCAGATGTTCGCAAAGGGTCTTGAAGCTGAAGTAAAAAGCCTTATTTCTTCCGGATACAATTCTGAAACTGCTGCAATGAAGGCTATAGGTTACAGGGAATTTTTCCAGAATTATGCTGACGTTCAGGAACTAAAGTACAATATAAAAAACAATTCTCATCATTATGCAAAGAAGCAGTACACTTACATGAAGGGTATTCCCGGAGCAGAAACGTTTTATGCAGAAGATACGGCTTCAATTACTGCAAAAATCACGGAATTCATGCAGAAGTACGCTGAATCAATGCATGTTTAATAATTAATGATTATTTGCAATACGGCCGTTAAATACTTGACGTAAACAGTAAAAAAAACGATAATATACTGTAAACTTGATTAAGGAGTTCTATCGTGCCTTGTGGTAAAAAAAGAAAGCGCGCAAAAATAGCGACACATAAGCGTAAGAAGAAGCTTAGACGGAATCGTCATAAGAGTAAGTAACAGTTGCATAAACTGTATTCCTGCTTCTTATGTAGGTGAAGACCGCAATGTTTGTTATTACGAACTGCGGTCTTTTTTTTGCTTAAATTCAATTTGTATAATAAAATAAAAGTTCAATAAAATGCTTCAGAATATCAATTCACCGGATGATTTAAAGAAAATTCCTCAGAAAAAGCTGCCTGTTCTTGCTGTAGAACTGCGCCGTAAAATTATTGAAGTTGTAGGAAAAAACGGTGGTCATCTGGCAAGCAATCTTGGAGCAGTAGAACTTACGATAGCACTTCACAGGGTATTCAACAGCCCTAAAGACGCAATTATCTGGGATGTAAGCCACCAGAGCTATGCACATAAAATGCTTACCGGCCGCTACGGTGAATTTGAATCACTCCGCACAAAAGACGGTCTTTCCGGTTTTACAAGAATTAATGAGAGTGAACACGATTATTTTGATGCAGGACATGCATCTTCTTCAATTTCATCAGCACTTGGACTTTTAACAGCATGGCGTCTTGAAGGCCGGAATGACAAAGTTGTTGCCGTAATAGGTGACGGTGCGTTAACCGGTGGCATGGCTTATGAAGCCCTTAATCACGCGGGGCAGCTTGCAAACAATCTTATCGTAATTGTTAACGACAACCAGATGTCAATCGGCAAAAATGCAGGCAGTATTTCCCGTTATCTTTCACTTCTTTCAATGACTAATACATATCAGCGCTTCAGGTACAAGTTTGACAAAGCTGTTGATATGATTCCATATGTTTCAAAAAACTTCGGCAAATTTGTATTCAGGTTAAAGCGAGGTCTTAAAGGTCTTTTCTTAACAAACAATCTTTTCGTTGACCTTGGCTTCGAATATGTTGGTCCTATAAACGGTCACAATATTGCACAGATGGAAACAATGTTCCGACGTGTAGAAAAAATACCCCGTCCTGTAGTAGTGCATGTGGTTACCCATAAAGGCAAGGGCTATTCTCCTGCAGAAAATGATCCTTCTGCATTCCATGGAGTAGGTCCGTTCAACATTACTGACGGTGTCGTAGAAAAATTCGATTCATTAAGCTTTACGGAAGCCTTTTCAAAATGCATGCTCCGTCTTGGCGAAGAAAATAAAAAGATTGTTGCAATTACGGCTGCCATGGCCAAGGGAACTGGTCTTGCATCATTCGCACGCCATTACCCAAAGCGCTTTTTTGACACGGGAATTGCCGAAGAACACGCGGTTACTTTTGCAGGCGGTCTTGCAGCAGGCGGAATGATTCCTGTAGTTGCAATTTATTCAACTTTCATTCAGCGTTCCGTTGACCAGATTATCGAAGACATAGCACTTTCTGACAGACATATTGTAATGGTATTTGACAGAGCAGGTGCTGTTCCTAATGACGGTGAAACTCATCAGGGTATATTTGACATTCCGCTTTTAAGGCCAATTCCTAACCTGAGCATCCTGAGTGTAGTAAGCGAACAGGATTTGAATGTAAGCATGGACTGGGCTGTTAAAGAAGCTGCTGGTCCTGTTGCAATACGCTGGCCAAAAATGTCATGTCCTTCAGAAACTGAAAGCTTTGCAAAACCGGTACTTCCCGGAAGAGGCATTCTTGTAAGAAGTGATGAATTTGCAGGAGCAGTAAGCGCACATCTTTCTGACGAAATGGAAAAAGCCGTCAAGCGAAGAAAGAAGTCTACAAACACAAAATCTTTCCTTCAGGCAACCTTTAAGAAAATACTTCTTGTATGTACCGGCGGCGTTTATTCAGAATGTCTTGCAGCAGCCCGTTCGCTTCTTCTTGCTGAAAAACCGACTGACATTTATTCACTAAGATTCATAAAGCCTTTTGACGAATCATATTTTGTTTCGATTGCAAAACAGTATGATGCAGTTGTTTTTGTTGAAGACGGAATCATGACCGGCGGTATTTCAGAATACGTTTCTTCTGTAATGAAAAACAACAAATATACTTCTGCAATTCCAACAGAAATAATTGCTTTCCCTGACAGATTCATGTCAAACGGAACAAGAACCCAGATTCTTGAAGATGCCGGAATTTCTCCTGACAGAATTGCCCTTACCGCAATTTCACTTCTTAAGAAAAGATAATATGAAAGAATTAAGACTTGCTCATAAAACCGTTTCCACACAACTGCCGGCTTTTGTAATGGGAATAGTAAACTGTACGCCTGACAGCTTTTACGAAAACAGCCGCGGTGGAGCAGAACAGGCACTGAAGCTTATCGAAGAAGGGGCTGACATAATTGACCTTGGCGGAGAAAGCACAAGACCCGGTGCAGAATATATTGATTCTCAGGAAGAAATAAACAGAATAATACCAGTTCTCAGGGAAATCCGTAAAAAATCAGACATACCGGTTTCAATAGATACAAGAAAATACGAAGTAATGAAGGCTGCTTTTGACGAAGGTGCAGACATTCTTAACGATATTTCAGCCCTTGAAGATGACAGCAGGCTTGGTCCCTTTGCTGCTCAGGCCAAAATACCTGTCATTTTAATGCATAAACGCGGAAATTCTGTTATAATGCAAAGAAATACAGAATATTCAGATATTTTCAAAGAAGTAAATGAATATCTTGAGAAAAGGGCAGAATATACCGAAAATCTAGGAGTAGAAAGAGACAGGATTATTGTTGATCCAGGTATAGGTTTTGGTAAGGATTTAAAAGGCAATTTAACGCTTATAAACCGTCTTGATGAATTGTGCAGCGGAAGATACAAAGTTCTTATGGCACTTTCAAGAAAAAGTTTCCTTGGAGAACTTACTGGCAGACCTGTTCAGGAAAGGCTTACTGCAACTGTTTCTGCAAACCTGATTTCTGTACAGAAAGGGGCTTCTTTTTTAAGGGTTCACGATGTGGCTCAGACAAAGGACATGCTTTCTGTTTTAAGGGGAATTGAATTTGGAATCGTTTGACATACTTACTCAGATTGTTAATGTAATCAGGCCTGTACTCGACATAGGAATCCTTACGTTCCTTCTGTACAAGGCTTACAATCTTGTAATCAGGACAAATGCCGTTCAGATTTTAAAGGCTCTCATTATTGTTGCCCTTATTTACGGTGTTGCCTTTATCCTTAAGCTTGATACTCTTCTCTGGATCATGAATATCATTGCTCCGGGACTTTTAGTCAGTTTTGCAATCATATTCCAGCCTGAGCTTAGAAAAATATTTTTAAAGCTTGGCCAGACAGAATGGTTTGCATTTGGTAAACGGTCAAAGCATACTTATGTCGATTCTGTATTGATTGCCGCAGAAATGCTTTCAAAACAGAGGCGCGGTATGCTTGCTGTTTTTCTCAGGCACACAAAACTTGATGACATAATGGATACGGGAACTCTGCTTAACGCAGACCTTTCTTCAAGTCTTCTTGTAACAATTTTCGGACATGATACTCCTTTGCACGACGGTGCATGTTTCATTCAGGGCGGCAAACTTCTTGCTGCCGGATGTTTTCTTCCTGTAAGTGAACAGTATGATATTAAAAAAACATTCGGTTCAAGACACAGGGCTGCATTGGGTTTAAGCGAAGTAAGCGACAGTATTATTCTTGTTGTAAGTGAAGAATCCGGAGCAATAAGTCTTGCTTACGATTCAAAGCTGCATTATGACC
>JAZUKU010000230.1:0-12534 GCA_045643485.1 Treponema sp.
GCAAGATTGTTGTGAATCCTGCTTGCTACATTCATATGTTTAATGCTGAGAACTGTTTCCTTTGGTTCTGCATCTTTCTTATCAAGAGTAAATTCAATGTCGCGGCCAACCATCATTCTGCTTAATTCTTCTTTTGTTGTGTCTGCAACATTTACTGTGCCAATATATTTTCCTTTTCGTAAAACAGAGCAGCGGTCACTTACTGCCATTATTTCATTCAGTTTATGAGTAATGAAAAGAATTGATTTTCCTTCTGCCGTAAGGTTTTTCATAATCTGCAGAAGTTCCGTAATTTCCTGCGGAGTAAGAACAGCCGTAGGTTCATCAAAAATAAGTATTTCGTTTTCGCGGTAAAGCATCTTTAAAATTTCAACACGCTGCTGCATGCCAACTGTAATGTCAGAAATAAGCGCATCAGGGTCTACCGCAAGACCGTACTTTTCGCTCAGCTCAACAATCTTCTGACGGGCAGCCTTTCTGTCGACAAAGCCTTTGCTGACTGGTTCTGTGCCAAGAATGATATTGTCAAGGACAGTAAATACTTCTACAAGCTTAAAGTGCTGGTGAACCATACCGATGTGCAATGCAGTTGCATCGTTAGGATTGTTGATTTTAACAGGTACACCGTTCTTTCGTATTTCACCTTCTTCCGGCTGATATAAGCCAAACAGTACGCTCATCAATGTAGATTTGCCTGCACCGTTTTCGCCTAAGAGTGCATGTATTTCACCTTTCTTAAGCTGAATCGTAATGTCATCGTTTGCTATGATGCCTGGAAATTTTTTGGTGATGTGAAGCATTTCAATAATATATTCTTCGCTCATTTTTTTTCCTTAACAATTTCTATTCTTTATAAATTATAAAACTTTTATAAAGCAGGTAAAAAAAAGGAAGGACAGATAATAAAATTTCTTTTGTTAACCATCCTTCCTTATTTCAAGAATTATGAATCCAGATTAAATGAAATTATTTAATGTTTGGATAATAATTAACTTTGATTGCAACAGCAGGTTCTTTTTCTGTGTCGTTAGAAACATTTACTTTCTTTGTAAAGATGTCGTTAACGAGTGTCTTGTAATCTGCTGTGCTGAAGTTCTTGAGGCTCCATGTATCAAGTGGAAGACCTACGAAGTTAATGTCGAGATCTGTTCCTGAAACAAGACCTAATGTAGCAATCTTACCAGCATATTCTGCAGCAAACTTGCCTTCCTGAATGCTCTTGAGAGTAGCTTTAACTGTAGCTGAAAGACCCTTCATTGCAGAAGTTACACACATGCCTGCACCGTATTTGTTGATAAGAGCAGCCTGGTCAACGTCAACACCAATTACTTTTCCGTTTGTCTTGGCAGCAGCTTCACAAGCTGAAGTCCAGATTCCGCCACCACAAGCAAATACTACTTCAACACCTCTCTGCTGGTACCATCCGTCCATAGCAGCTGTGATTGTCTGGTCACCGTAGAACTGACCGCCGTAAACATATTCAACTGTAACTTTATCTGCATTACCGTTTGCAACAGCAGCATCGTTTACACCCTGAACAAATCCATAACCGTAGCGGATAACAGCTGGAACTGACATACCGCCTAAGAATCCAAGGTGAGTAAATCCTTCTTTACCTGCAGCATAACCAGCGAGGTAACCAGGAATTTCTTCTGCGTAAACTGCAGAGAATGCATTGTTTGGTAATTTGTATCCTGCTTTTCCAAGACCTTCAGCAGCAGAAATAATGTCGAATTCACCAACATCAAGTGCAATGAATGTTACTTCTGGATTGTCATCAGCTGTTTTTACAAGAGCTTCTGCAAATGCAAATCCAGGAAGAACAAGAACATTGTATTCATCCTGAATGGCAGCATTGATTGAAGAAACACGAGCTTCTGTTGAGTCTCCAGATGGTTTGTAATACTTGAAGTCAAGCTTTGCAGCTTCAGCGTATTCTTTACAAGCCTGATATGTTGTCTGGTTGAAAGACTGGTCTGTAATATCACCGTAGTCAGTAATCATTGCAATACGCATTGCAGCTTCTTTTGTTTCTGTCTTAGCTTTCTTGTTGCAAGAAACCATTGTTACTGCAGCCATTACTGCAAGTACTGTAAGCAAAAATTTTTTCATAAAAACTCCTCTAAGCAATATTGGTCGAATTAATATTGCTTACCTTTAAGTATATTGATTTTTTTTTAGTCTAACAAGTTTAATCTTCTGCAGATGCTTCTGTGTTTTTGTTTGAAGAAGCGCGGCTGTTTGTGTCGATTGATGAGCCGAAAACAAAATACCTGTCGTAAAGATATTCGAGTACAAAGTTTAAGATCATGTTGATTGCGGTAACAAGAAAATCATTCCACAAAAGTGTGTCTGCAAGGTAGTTGCCCAGAATTGTTGTAGCAGGAGTAAATACTGCATAGAACAGTGCAACCTTGAGCATTGCAACAGGAATGTTGTTTGCTGATTTAAAAGTAAATTCCCTGTTGAGCGTAAAATTCCAGATTACGGAAAGCAGTAATGCAATAAGATATTTTGGCCAGTAGGGAAGTGTCCTGATTAATTCAAGAAGTGAAAATGCTCCTATTTCAATTACGCCGGCGGAAATTGAAAAGAGTGTAAATTTTACGGCACGCATTAATTCAGATTTTTTAGATCCACTGTTTTTTTTCATGCATTTATTATAGCAGAAAATACTTGAAAAAGTTTTTATTTCTTGCAATAATATTCTTACCAACGGGGAATTAGCTCAGTTGGCTAGAGCATCGGCTTTGCAAGCCGAGGGTCAGGGGTTCAAGTCCCCTATTCTCCAGATAATCCTGAATCGTAACGGTTCAGGATTTTTTTTTGCCTGAAGTGCTTTGCATTTGCTGAATAATATTTCTGCAAATATGCGGAAAGTAGGGTATAATGAAAAAAGAGTTTCATAAAAGTAAAAAAGTATTGATGGATTCATTCTGAATAAAGGGTGAATCTTCATAACGGAATCGGAAGGAGTTTTTATGAACGCAAAATCATTTACCCTCACTTTATGTGCAGCATTTGCACTGACATTCATTTCTTGCGCAACAACGCAAAAAGCAGAACATCCGGAACAGAAATCAGATAAACCTCCAAGAACAATCACAGTAAACGGAATTGCAATTTACGAAGACATGACTGATTCAGGATTTTCTTCGTGGACATGCACTGACTCTTCTGACAGCGGACTTGCTCCGTTTGAAGTAGGCTTCTTTTCTGAACGCGAAACAAGATACGGTTATGTTTCATACGATGAAGGTCAGACTGCACAGCTTGCATTCTTCATAAGGGAAGGCCTTGATTTAAGATGGGATTTTGGTCCGGAAAACGTTTTCCGCGTTGTAATAAAGCCTGACGGAACGGCATACTTTTACGATTTTACGTATGCGCTTGCAGGTGAAATTACAGACGACATAAAGGCATATACAGCTGTAAAACGCGAATAACTTAGTCAAAAAAACAGTATACAGAAAAATAGAACAGGGACAGCATATGTCCCTTTCCCTGTAATATTATGTCCTTACAATGGATTCAATGATTACAGGGTTTCCGTCCCCGGCTCAGGGCTACGAAGACAAGGCAATTGACTTAAACTCATTACTGGTACGTCATCCGGCAGCAACAGTGTTCATGCAGATAGACACTACGCGCTATACCCGCATAGGCATTTATTCCGGAGACCTGCTTATTGTCGACAGGGCGCTCGAGCTTACTCCCCAAAGCCTTGTAATCTATGAATCCGAAGGTGAATTCCGTATAGGGAAGGTAGCCCTGCTTAAGGAACATAACGTTAATGTCTGCGGAACAATCACAAATGTAATTCATTCAGTGTCATATGGCTGGAGGTAACTTATGGAGGCAGATTGTGATTCTTCATGCTGACGGAAACAGTTTCTTTGCTTCGTGCGAACAGATATACCGTCCTGACTTACGGGATAAGCCTGTTGCAGTTCTTTCAAACAACGACGGTATAATCGTTGCGCTGAACAGGCAGGCAAAGGCGTGCGGCTTAAAGAGGGGAGACGCATACTTCAAGGTAAAGTACATCTGCGAAAGGGAAGGCGTTTCTGTTTTTTCAAGCAACTACACTCTGTATGCAGACATAAGCAGGCGCATTACGTCAATCTACATGGAATACGCTCCGCAGATAGAACCGTATTCAATAGACGAAAGTTTTCTGTTTTTTGACGACTGTAAATGGACAAAAAAAGATTTTGAAGAAATTGCTTATGAATTAAAAAGACGCGTCCTTAAAGAAGTTGGAATGCCAATTTGCGTAGGAGGTGCACCAACAAAAACTCTTGCAAAATTGTACAACAAGAATGCAAAAAAGCACGACGGTGTATTCATTTACGACAGCGGCTCAGTTGATTCCCTTCTCGAAGAAACTCCATGCGGTGACATATGGGGCATCGGTCCTGCACGCGCTTCCACACTGCGGTATTACGGAATACGAAATGCACTCCAGTTAAAGAACATGGACAAATCCCGCGCAAAAAAACTGCTGACGCTGCCGGGTTTTGCAACAGTACAGGAGCTTAACGGAATAAGAAGCATTGAACGAATTGTACGAAGCAGTCACGATGTAATTACTTCGAGCAGACAGTTTGGCCGCAAGGTTTACGATATGGCTACTCTTGAAAAAGCCCTTGTTCAGTATACGCAGGCTGTTGTAGAAAAGCTCCGTAAACTTAAGTGCGAAGCAGGCGGCGTATTTGTTTTTCTTTCAACATGCAACTATTACGAAACAGACGAAAGCAAAAAATATTCTGACGGTATATTCGTAAAGTTTCCGCGTATGACAAGCTGTACGAGTGACATTGTAAAGGCTGCAGAGAAGGGGCTTCTTGCGCTTTACCGCTACGGCTTTGGCTACAAGAGCGTAATGATAACTCTTACTGATCTTCTTCCGGAAAGCTTCCAGGGGCTGCTGTGGACAAATCCGCTTGATGACATACGCAAGCGTTCCCTTATGAACACAATGGATTCGCTAAGCGAACGGTACGGAAGAAGTGCGCTTGTTCTTGCAAAGGGCATTGACAGTAACGGTGACTGGCAGATGAAAAGGCGTATGCTGTCACCGTGCTGGACTACACGAATTGCAGATATTCCCAAGGTTAAGTAAAAATTATTTTTAAAATAAAAAAGCCGGCTTTATTGAGAAGCGTAACTTCTTTATAAAACCGGCTTGACTAATCTCTATGACAGAGAAAATTATTCAGCTTTTGCTTTAGATCTTGAGCGCATGAACAAAAGGAATGCACCGATTGCTACGATGTTGAAGATCCATGAAATGATACAGCATGCAACAGTTCCAAGACTCTGTGTAAGACCAGCTACGATATAGCCGAGGAATGAAAGAGCTGCAACTGAAATTGCATACGGTAACTGAGTAGATACGTGGTTAACGTGATCACACTGAGCACCTGCAGAAGCCATGATTGTTGTATCAGAAATTGGAGAACAGTGGTCACCGCATACAGCACCAGCCATACATGCAGAAATTGAAATGATTCTGATTGTACCTTCTGGGAATGCTGCAATACAGATTGGAATAAGAATACCGAATGTACCCCATGAAGTACCTGTAGCAAATGCAAGACAGCATGCAATTACGAATACGATTGCCGGTAAGAACATCTTGAGTCCTCCTGCAGAAGCTGCTACTAAGCCTGCTACATAATCCTTTGCTCCAAGACTGTCTGTCATGCCCTTAAGTGTCCATGCTAAAGTTAAAATAAGGATAGCAGGAACCATTGCCTTGAATCCGTCTGGTACACATTCCATACATTCCTTAAATGAAAGAACTTTGCGGATAATGTAAATTGCAACTGTAAGAATAAGTGCTGCAAATGAACCAAGAACAAGACCAACAGAAGCATCTGAGTTAGAGAATGCTTCAACAAAGTTAAGATAGCTTGAGTTAGCAACCATGCTGCCGGCTTCATCTTCAACAAGCTTTGTAAAGAATCCGCCTGAATAAATCATGCCGAGTACACAAAGGATGATAAGGATTACGATTGGAAGAACAAGGTCAATAACTTTGCCGTTTCCTACAGCTGCCTTTTCTTCTGCGTCTTCTGCATCAGATTTGTCATTCATGATTTCAAGAGCTTTTTCGTACTTTGACATTTCGCCGAATTCAAACTTCATGAATACCATTGCAAACATCATTACTATTGTAAGAAGTGCGTAGAAGTTGAAAGGAATTGCCTTGCAGAACAGAGCAATACCGTTTTCGCCTTCTGTTACGAAACCTGCTACAGCTGCTGCCCATGAAGAAATTGGTGCAATGATGCAGACTGGAGCTGCAGTTGCGTCAATAAGGTAAGCAAGCTTTTCTTTTGAAACACCGTACTTGTCTGTTACAGGCTTCATTACTGAACCTACTGTAAGACAGTTAAAGTAGTCATCGATGAAGATTAAAATACCAAGAACGATTGTAGCAACCTGTGCGCCAACCTTTGTCTTGATGTGTTTCTTAGCCCATTTACCGAATGCAGCAGAACCGCCTGCTTTGTTCATAAGGCAAACCATGATTCCAAGTACAACAAGGAATATTAAGATACCGACATTGTAACTGTCAGAAAGCTGTGCAATCATTCCGTCTGAAAAAACGTGATTGAAGAATCCTGCGAATCCAGCAGAAGCGTCAATTGCCCAGAATAAGGCACCGATTACTACACCAATGAAAAGTGATGAGTAAACTTCTTTTGAAATAAGTGCCAGTGCAATAGCAACGATTGCAGGTACTAACGACCAAAATGTTCCGACCATTTGCATAATTTTTTATCCTCTTTATTTTAATTTTGTAAAGTCTGTTTCAAGCGGGTTTTCAATTCCGTCTTTTTCTAGTTTTTCGAATACTGTCTTTGCATAATCAAGTTCATCAAGCAGGTTTGCAGCCGCATAAGCCTTGATTTCTTCCAAAGCTTTAATAACATCAGCGTTTTTCATGTTTTCCCCCTTAGCGATTTATTGTTTCTCTTACAAAAATCACTTTAAAAGTATAAATAGAGTATAAACCAGGAATTTTGAATTGTAAAATATAAATTGAAATATACTGAACTGAGGGGACAGACCCCGGTAAAGGCTTTTTTTCCCATTTTATTGCTTTCTGAAAATAACGGAGTATAATTTAATTTATGAGTATATTTTCATTATGGATGACTGATTTTTTCATCGCCGCATTTCTAGGCTGTTCGTATGCAAGCTGGTTCCAGAATATGTATTTTCATGGTACTCCAGAAGCATTCTTCCAGAAAGTTCCTGTTATTTTTGGTGGTGTTGTAGCTATCGTCGTTTTGGGAGGCATAAGAATAAAACTGCTTACCAAAGATGCTGACAGTATACTTAACCGCGCAAAGCAGGACCCGAAGAGCATTACTGAAAAGGAAAAGAACCATGTTGCGCTTACAATAAAGAGGGCTTCTACATTTACGCTTTGGATAGACATCATTTCCTTTATTGGCGTTAACGGAAGCATTTTCCTTGTAAAGGTGTTCAAGCAGACAATTCCTGCTGACCCGTACAGAATTGTTCAGGTATTCGTACACTGTCTTTCGTGCGGACTTCTTAATGCAATGTATACTGTTTATGTATTCCAGGCTCTTCTTGAAAAAACTCTGAAACCTCTGCACATTACGCATTTTGATGAGAAACTGTGTTCAACAACAGTCAACAAGACGCTTTTGCTGCTTATCGGAACGATTATTTCATTCGTCATGGTAAACACGAGCGCACTTGCTTACCGGTTGTTCTGGCCTAATCCGGCAAAACCTATCGGTGACGCCTATACGTTCTTTGTTAAGAATTTCATCTTCATAGAACTGGCGGACCTTGCGTTTATGATTCCTGCTGTCGTAATTATAATCAAGGTTCTTGGAAAGAGAATCCATTACAGTTCCGAAGTAATTTCAATGATTAGCGGAGAAGGTGACATTTCAAAGCGTATTGACGTTACGATGACTGATGACCTTGGACTTATGACCGGTAACACAAATGCACTTATGGACAAGCTGTCTAATCTTATGAATGAGTTGAAGAGGCAGTCAGACAACCTTACTGTTTCTGCAGACAAGCTTTCTGACAACGCAGACAATTCTTCACAGGCACTTGCTCAGATGACCGGTACTCTGGAAAAGATTTCATCTGAAGGCGATTCGCAGCAGGATATGATTATGAATGTAAATACTGCCGTTGATAAGCTTAAGAATGGTTCTGAAACGCTCGAGCAGTTTGTTATTGAACAGTCGGCCGCAATGCAGCAGAACTCAGCTTCAATTACTGAAATGGCTGAAAACATCAATTCTGTTGCTTCAATGACTTCTAAGGCAGAAAAGCTTTCTGAAACTCTTGCTTCGACAAGTGAAAACGGTACGCGTCTTTTGAAGGAAGCAAAGGATTCCATTATCGAAATACAGAATTCATCAAGGGAAGTTCAGGAAATTGTAGGTGTAATTCAGGAAATTGCTTCTCAGACAAACCTTCTTTCAATGAACGCATCTATTGAAGCAAGTCACGCCGGTGAAGCAGGAAAGGGATTTGCTGTTGTTGCTGAAGAAATCCGTAAGCTTGCTACTTCAAGTTCAAAGAGTGCTGAAGACATTAAGGCTAAGATTGCAGAAATGGTTGATAAAATCAATGCGGGTACTACTTCAATCAATGAAGCTGATTCTTCATTTACTAAGATCAATACATACGTTGATGAAAACCAGAAGCTTGTAAACACTATTGCACAGGCTATGGATGAGCAGAAGAACAATGCCAACGAAAACATGATCATTACGAACAAGGTACGTGATGCGCTTATCAAAACCAACAATCTTGCAAAGGACCAGACTGTTTATTCAGAAAGTGTTGCTGACATCATGAAAAAGCTTGTTGCAAGTTCGGATAACGTTAAGCAGGCTATTTCTGAAGGTGTTGATGCTTCACAGAACCTTAAGGATGTTATTTCTGAGGTTGTTGATACTGCGGTTGCAAACAGGGATTCTGTCGGGGTAATGGAGAAGCAGATTTCTGTATTCAAGTATTAGGTTTCGGTTCTTTTCTTAGCGGGAAGAATATTTTGAGGCCCTGTTTCCTTAAGAGGTGTTTCTTTTGGGAACGGGGCTTTTTTTGTTTTTCGGGTGGTGTTCCGGGGGGACAGACCCCTCGGTTTCCTAAAAAAGTACGTCTCGAGGGGACAGACCCCTTTGGCGGTTTTGCAAAGAAGATACGTTCTGAGGGGACAGACCCCTCTTAAAGCATAAATTTAATAATTTTCCCAAAATACGTATTTACACTAAGAAATAACTTTTGTATAATTATTAAAATTTTTTACAAAAAGAATGTATAATTATGCAAAAACAGGAGGCCCTTATGTCAGACGCAACACCAGAATCATTGGAGTTCTTTAACAAATTAACTTATCTAGCAGAAAACAATGACCCTATAGACCCTGCGCTTTACTCAAAATACAACGTAAAAAGAGGTCTCCGTTATTCAGACGGAAGAGGTGTACTCGTAGGCCTTACAAACATTGGTGACGTAGTTGGTTACGAGATGAACGAAAAGGGTGAAAAGGTACCTGTTCCAGGTCGCCTTATGTACCGCGGTTATAATGTTGAAGAATTGATTAAGGACGCAGCTTCAAAGCACCAGTTCGGTTATGAACAGAGCGTATACCTTCTGCTTTTCGGTCAGCTTCCAACACAGCAGGAACTTGATGAATTTACGCAGTTTCTTGGAGTATTAAGGACACTTCCGCCAAACTTTACTGAAGACATGATCATGAAAGCACCTTCAAGCGACATCATGAACAAAATGGCCCGCGGTGTACTTGCTTCATATTCATATGACCCTAATCCTGAAGACAGAAGCGTTGAAAACATAATGCGCCAGTGCATCGACTTGATTTCACGCTTTTCAACACTCGCAGCTTATGCTTACCAGGCAAAAAGACGCTATTATGACGGAAAAAGCCTTTACATCCACAATCCTGATCCGTCATTGAGTACAGCAGAAAATTTCCTCCGTTTGATAAGAAGCGACAAATCATACACAAGACTCGAAGCAGAAATTCTTGACCTTGCGCTCATCCTTCATGCAGAACATGGTGGCGGTAACAACTCGTCTCTTACAATTCACGTAGTTTCTTCTGCCGACACGGACACATATTCCGCAGTAGCAGCAGCAGTAGGTTCGTTAAAGGGATACCGTCACGGTGGTGCAAACCTTAAGGTAATGCAGATGATGGACGACATTAAGGCACACATCAGCGACTGGAGCAACGAAAACGAACTTAAGGAATATCTGCGCAAGATTGCACATAAAGACGCATTTGACCACACAGGAAAGATTTACGGTCAGGGACACGCAGTTTATACAATCAGTGACCCGCGTGCATGCCTTCTTCGTGACAAGGCAGCTGAACTTGCCAAGGAAAAGGGTTGCGAAGAAGAGTTCAACCTTTACAGAATGATTGAAAAAGTTGCTCCTGAATGCATTTACGAAGTTCACGGTGACAAAAAGCTCATCTGTTCAAACGTTGACCTTTATACAGGCTTCATCTACACAATGCTCAACATTCCGCGCGAACTGTTTACTCCAATATTTGCAGTTTCACGTATTGCCGGATGGTCTGCTCACCGCGTAGAAGAAGTTGTTGCCGGTGGACGCATTTACCGCCCTGCTTACCAGAACATCTGTCCGGAAAAGGAATATATCCCTATCGACAAGCGTTAATTGCATAAAGTCAGGGAAAAGGGGCTGTCTGTTTAAGGACAGCCTTTTTTTGTTTAAAATGCGCATAAAAGCCCGTCTGCAAAAGAATTTTTTGGGAAAATATTGACGATTTACCCCGTATTTCAGTATTTTATAGAAAGAATTGAATTCATTAGTACTAATAGGAAATAATAATGAGCGAAGAAAACAAAGAAGAAGTTCAGGAAGAACAGGCAGAAAACACTGCTTCTGCAGCAGAAAATGCTTCAGAAAGTGAAGAAAAAGCCGCTTCCGCAGATGAGAATTCTTCTGAAGAAGCAACTGAAGCTCCAAAATCAGAACTGGAGCTTGCAAACGAAAAAATCGCCGGTTTGGAAAAGGAAATTGCCGAACTTAAGGACAAATACCTTCGTACAGTAGCAGAAAACGACAACTGGCGCAAAAGAATGATTGTTCAGAAAGACGAAGCCGTAGCTTATGCAAACGCAAGCCTCCTCGGTGACCTTCTGGAAAGCCTGGACAATTTTGACAGAACAGTAGAAGCTGCTGCAACCGCAACAGATCCAAAATCAATTGCAGACGGAATTACAATGATTAACAAGAGCCTTGTAAGTATGCTTGAAAACAAATACAATCTTGTAGCATACGGTACTGCAGGCGATGCATTTGATCCTGACATTCACGAAGCAATCGGTCGTGTAGAAGAAGAGGATGTTAAGGAAGAAACACTTAAGCAGGTTTACCTTAAGGGATACAAGCTTAAGGAAAGAGTTATACGCCATGCAAAAGTCATGGTAAGCGTTCCAAAAGCATAATTGATTCAGTGCTTGCGGGGCATATTAATAAGCAATTTTTTTAGGAGTAAATAAAATGGGAAAAATTATTGGTATTGACTTGGGAACAACAAACTCATGTGTTGCAGTAATGGAAAACGGCGAACCGGTTGTTATTCAGAACAGCGAAGGCGGAAGAACTACTCCTTCAATCGTAGGTTTTACATCAAAAGGTGAAAGAATTGTTGGTCTTCCAGCTAAGAACCAGATGGTTACAAATCCAAAGAATACAGTTTATTCAATCAAGCGTTTTATCGGTCACCGCTACAATGAACTTGCAGGTGAAGCAAAGCTTGTACCATATACAGTAAAAGATCACGGCGAAGATGTACGCGTTGAAGTTACAGACAACGGTGCACAGAAAGAATTCAGCCCTCAGGAAATTTCAGCATTCATTCTTCAGAAGATGAAGAAGACTGCAGAAGATTATCTTGGCGAAACAGTAAGCGAAGCAGTAATTACAGTACCGGCTTACTTCAACGATGCTCAGCGTCAGGCAACAAAGGATGCAGGTAAGATTGCAGGTCTTGAAGTAAAGCGTATCATCAATGAACCTACAGCAGCTTCTTTAGCATTCGGTTTCAACAAAGATTCAAATACAGAAAAAACAATCGCTGTTTATGACTTGGGCGGCGGTACATTCGATATTTCAATTCTCGAACTTGGTGACGGTGTATTCGAAGTAAAGGCAACAAACGGTAACACACACCTTGGCGGTGACGACTGGGACCGCGCTATCGTAAACTGGCTCATCGATTCATTCAAATCAGATACAGGCATTGACCTTTCTGGTGATTCAATGGCTTTACAGAGACTCCGTGAAGCAGCTGAAAATGCAAAGATTGCACTTTCCAACCAGACAACAGCTGAAATCAACCTTCCGTTCATTACAGCAGATGCAACTGGTCCAAAGCACTTGCAGAAGAGCCTTACACGTGCTGAATTCGAAAAGATGACAGATCATCTCTTTGAAGCAACTCGCGAACCATGTATC
>JAZUKU010000231.1:0-28249 GCA_045643485.1 Treponema sp.
GAAATTGATTGCTCCGTTTGATTCAAAGCCTGCTCCGTAATAAAGGCCCCAGTCAATTCCAAGGTCTGTAAATTTGTCTTTACCGTAAACACCCTGGTAACCGAGATTGTGGATTGTAATTACACTAGCTGTATTTTCAAAACCGCAGAAACGGCAAACATTCTTTAAAAGAACAGGTGCAAGTGCTGCAGACCAGTCATGTGCGTGAATGATGTCCGGATACCAGTTGAGCTTACGACAAAGCTGGAATGCTCCGTGGCATAAAAGTGCAAAACGGTAAGGATTATCGTGAAAATCTGTTTCTGAAGGAGTTCCGTAAATACCGTCGCGGCCAAAACAAGCTTCATGGTCAATGAAATAAACAGGAAGCTTAGCACAGCCAGGCATATCTGTCCTGTAAACTGCAGTCCATGCTTCTGAAGTACCTGCAGCAACAGCCATTGGTTCCGGAAGAAGCTCAAGCTTAGCCCTGTCAATTTTGTAATATCTTGGCATTACGATTTTTACATCGTGTCCCATTTTTGTAAGCTGAATTGCAAGTGCACTTACTGCATCTGCAAGACCGCCAGTTTTTGCGAAAGGAACAGCTTCTGCACTAACCATAAGTATTTTCATATATGCCTCCAGTATTACTTTATGTAAAAAATTATAATTCCTTCATTGCCTTAATGAATGCATTCCTTGAATTAAGAATGCTCTGTTCGCTTACACAGTAAGCAATTCTGAACCATCCCTTTCCGCCAAAACCAGTTCCTGGTGCGCAGAGGATGAAATATTTTTTAAGGTAATCACAGAAATCCATGTCATCACCGTTGAATTTTTCAGGTACCTTGCAGAACAGATAGAATGCTCCTTCAGGCTTTGCATATTCAATACCTGCTTCGTCAAGAATTGACATAAGTTCGTCCCTTCTTGTCTTGTAAAGCGAATAGTCTGCCTTTGCGTTCCATGTTTCAGCAACAACACGCTGGAAAAGTGCAGGCGCATTTACATAGCCTAAGATTCTTGTTGCAAAAATACATGCTGCAACAACTTCGTCTTTATCAGGACAAGCCGGATTTACGCAGATGTAGCCGATTCTTTCGCCTGGAAGACTTAAGTTCTTTGCAAAAGAAGTTACTACAATTGCACTGTCATAATAAGGGAATACAGGTGAAACTTTGACACCGTCGTAAACAATTGCGCGGTAAGGTTCATCACAGATAAGATAAGGCTTTCTTCCGCATTTAGAAGCATGTTCATCAAGCACTGCAGAAAGCTGTTTTATTTCATCTTCACTGTATACGCGTCCAGTAGGATTATTCGGGCTGTTTATGATAAGGGCTGCTGTTTTTTCATTAAGCTGATTTTTGATTGCGTCTATGTCCAGAGAAAAATCGTTTTTGCATGGAACTTCAATAAGTGTTCCGCCGTAATTCTTAACGTAATGCCTGTATTCAGCAAAGAAAGGTGCCGGTACAATTACGTTGTCACCTTCGCTCAAAATTGCCTTGAATACGCTGTTCATTGCTCCTGCAGCACCAACTGACATCACAACACAGTCGCCTGTTACACTAACACCCTGCTCCTGTGCTGTCTTAGCTGCCATTGCATCTCTTGCAAACGGATATCCCGGATTAGGCATATATCCGTGAAAATTCTTTTCTCTATTTTTAGCAATGCGTTCAATTGCATCCTGAACTTCTTTTGGCGGATCAAGGTCAGGATTTCCAAGGCTGAAGTCAAATACGTTTTCTTCGCCGTACTGCGCCTTAAGCTTGTTTCCTTCCTCGAACATTTTTCTGATAACACCTGAACCTTTGCTGTTCATTGTTTCCTTAATGTATGGTGAAATTGGCATTTTTTGCTCCTGTTTTGTACTTTTTTGTTTCGAAATTATACCATAGAGAAGATGTTTATTCAAATAAGTGATTTTATGGATTTTGTATTGTTAGATTTTTTCAAAAGCATTAAAATATAGACATGCTTTGTAAAAATAACCGCTTAATAAAAAAATTAATTCTTATATCAATGCTTATTATTGCAAATACGGTAAATCTCTTCAGCGAAATTCCGGCAGAACTTTTCAATGGCAACATCACTGCAGAAGAAAAAGAAAAGCTCAATGACAATGAAGTAATCATACGTAATCTTAAAAGCTGCAAAAAGCTGTGTTTTGAAGGAAAAGATGAAAGTGCTGTCAAAGTAAGGGAAGAAGCAAACAATCTTAAACCTGCATATGTTGCAGAAATAATACAGATACTGCCTGTAAAAGGAAATGAAAACCTTCTTTCAGAAATGAAGGAAAGCATTATGAATATTGAATCTTATGTCGGTATTCCATATTTTTCAGTAAAAAGACAGAAATATTTTGACCTTTATTCTTCTGCTGAAATCATTTCCAGCCAGACAAAAGGAAACGAAACAGAAGTACTTGCAGACCTTTACATGGAACCTTTCGGAACGATAAACACGCTCATAAATACAAAAGAATCAAACACTTACTTTTACTATGAAAACACAAACCTTAATGAACTGTGGTACAAGGGCAAATTTAAGTGCATATCTCCTAAAAAAATGAAATCATTGATAACGATTTACCGTTATGAAGATTACTGGATACTATACGGAATTGGAGCAGTAAACGCACCAAGCATATTCTTTTTACGCGAACGGGTTGAAACTTCATTCATTAACAGGATATATACTTTCTGTTCGTATTTCTTCAAGAAATAGTAAATTTCCCCTACTTTATCTTATAAAAACCTTTAAATATGAATAAATATATGTTATAATTTTAAGACTAACGCAATTAATGAATATTCATTAATTAAAAAACCAAAGGATTTCATAAAGAATGAATAACAATATTATTTTTACATTCCTTTCCAACCTTCGTTTATTCGTTTTAAATAATCCTCTTATTGTCATAATGTGCCTTGTTTCACTGGGCCTTTCTGCTTTATTCATTTTCATAGTCATAAAGTTATGCAATAAATATCACTGGTATGATAGTATTGAAGAACGTAAGGTTCATACAGGAAACGTTCCCCGTCTTGGAAGCGCCGGATTCGTACCAGCTTACTCAATTGCTTCCGTAATTTATTCATTCATTGTAAAGGATGCTCAGGTTTCAAACATTCTTCCTTTTGTTATTGCAGGACTCATAATATTTGTTTTTGGAATCATTGATGACTTTAAAAACCTTAAGGCAAAATACAAGCTTATTGTTCAGATTGTTGCTGCAGTTATCATTGTTTTAAGCGGTCACCGTTTCAAGAACATCGGTTCTCTTGTATTCCCGCTCTGGTTCAGCTATCTGCTTACATTCGGATGGATTATAGGAATCATCAACGCATTTAACCTTATTGACGGTATAGACGGTCTTTGCGGAGGCCTTTCTTCATTCATCATCCTTACGCTTGCAATAATCTATTCAGGCTCAGAAGTTCATTATGCGGCTTCATGCTTCATTCTTGTGTTTGCCATCTACGGTTTCCTTATTTACAATAATCCGCACCCTAAGGCAAAAACATTCATGGGTGACGGAGGAAGTCAATTCCTTGGCTTTATGATTGCTTCTCTGCCTCTTCATCAGTCTACCGTTAATTTTGATTACAATAAGTTCTTTATCATGATAAACCTTGTTTCAATCCCTATGTTTGATACAGTTGCTGCAATGTGGCGCCGTCTCCGCGAACACAGGTCAATCATGAGTCCAGACAGGCTTCATCTTCATCACAAGCTTATGAATCTTGGCCTTAACACAAAACAGATTCTTTACGTACTTCTTTTCGTACAGATATGTCTTTGCGTAGTTTCGCTTTTTGCAATGTATCTCCGCGGTTACCAGGGATTCATACTTCTTGGCATAACATTCATCATAATGATATGTCTCTTTACATTCGTTCACTTTGCAAACTACCGTGCTCTTGCAAAGAAAGAAAAAAAAGAAAAGAAAGACTGATTTGACCCGTTCTTAAATCATTCATTTAATTGACCATACTCCGTTAAAAAACTATAATATCCGCTATGAATAGAAGATTAATTACATCCGCTTTACCTTATGTAAACAATATCCCGCATCTTGGAAATTTAATTCAGATGCTTAGTGCAGACGTTTTTGCACGCTACTGCAGAAGCCGTGGCTATGACACACTTTATGTCTGCGGTACAGACGAATACGGTACTGCAACAGAAACACGCGCTATTGAAGAAAAGAAAACTCCGCGTGAATTGTGCGACTATTACTTTAAGCAGCACGACGAAATTTACAAATGGTTCCACATTGATTTTGATATATTCGGCCGTACTTCCAACGAAGAATGTACTGAAATTACACAGGCCATATTCAAGGATCTTGATAAGAACGGCTTGATTAAGGAACACAGCATCAAGCAGCTTTACTGCCCTCACTGCAACATGTTCCTTGCAGACAGATTTGTTCGCGGTACATGTCCAAAATGCGGCTACGATGACGCTCGCGGTGACCAGTGTGAAAAATGCGGTTCACTTCTTGACCCTACTGAATTACAGAACCCACGCTGCTCTACTTGCGGCAATACTCCTGAACTCAGGGAAACAAAACACCTTTACATTGACCTTCCGTCTATTTCACCAAAGCTTGACGAATGGATGGACAAGGTAAGCAAGGAAGGCCGCTGGTCAGAAAATGCAATCAACATGACTAAGGCATGGATCCGTGACGGTTTAAACGACAGGGCCATTACACGTGACTTGAAATGGGGCATTCCAGTACCAAAGGAAGGCTTTGAAAACAAAGTATTCTACGTTTGGTTCAATGCACCAATCGGATACATTTCAATTACAAAACAGCTTGAAGACGAACTTAAGGCTGCAGGAAAAGAAAGCTTTGACTGGAAGACATGGTGGCTTCCTGAAGAATCAAATGAACCTAAGGCTAAGATTCCTGTAGACTTGTTCCAGTTCATTGGTAAGGACAACATTCCTTTCCACACAGTAGTATTCCCTTGTTCACTTCTTGGAAGCGGCCACAACTGGACTAAGCTTTACCATATGTCTTCTACTGAATACCTTAATTATGAAAACACAAAGTTCTCTAAGAGCAAAGGCGTTGGTGTATTCGGTACAGATGCTATTGAAACAGGCATTCCTGCTGATGCATGGAGATTCTATATTTTCTACAACAGACCTGAAAAACAGGACTATCAGTTTACATGGAAGGAATTCCGCGAAAAGTACAATGGTGAATTGATTGGTAACTTAGGAAATCTTGTTAACCGCACACTCCTTTTTGTAAACAAATATTACGAAGGCAAAATTCCTGACGCTCCAGTTGATGAAGAAATGTGGGCTCAGATTAAGGAACACGAAAAGAAAGCAACAGAATATCTTGAATGGGCTGACTTAAAGGATGCATTCCACGAAGTATTTGCAATTTCTGATATCGGTAACAAGGCATTCCAGGCAGGCGAACCGTGGAAGACTCGCACAACAGAACCTGAAAAAGCTGCAAAACTCATCCACAACCTCTGCTATATGATTAAAGACCTTATGATTATGGCTCACCCATATATGCCTCAGTATACAGAAAAAGTAATGGGCTTCTTCGGCAAGACAATTGCTTCTTCACGCATTGGAGAAACACCTGTTGAAGGCTACAAGTGGGAAAATCTTGGCGAAACAGAAGGTCTTGAAACTGTTGGCGAAACATCAGTTTACTTTACACCACTCGACCAGAAGACAGCAGATGCTTTGCGCGAAAAGTATTCAGGCAGCCAGAAGGAAAGAAAAGACGCTTCTGAAAAGAAAGAAAATAAAAAGCAGGAAAAGAAGGCAAAGGTTCACGAAGAACCAAAGCTTGCAGAAGACCAGCCAGCTTTCTTTAACGAAAAGATTGAACTTCGTGTAGCAAAGGTAATTAAGGTAGACAATAATCCTGAAGGCGAAAAGCTTTATATTGAAACACTTGACGACGGTTCGGGAACAGAACGCGTAATTCAGTCTGGATTGCGTCCATATCTTAAACCGGAAGAAATACTTGGTCAGAACATTATTCTTGCAGCTAACCTTGCTCCAAGAAAGATGCGCGGTATTGAAAGCCACGGTATGCTTCTTGCAGCTGATTACAAGGATACTGACGGTAAGGATTGCGTTGAACTTCTTACTGCTCCATGGGCTGCTCCTGGAACAAAAGTTGTTCTTGAAGGTGCAGATCCGGCATTTGCTAAGCCTGAAGAAATATCTATTGATGACTTCTGTGCAGTACAGATTAATGTCGTTAACAAGAGCGTAGAAATCTGCGGCAAAAAGCTTGTTGCTGACGGAAAACCTCTTGCTACAGATAAAACTGTTAACAGCGAAGTACATTAATGTCATACAGTCATTTTCAGCAGACAAAATTCTGGGCAGAATTTAAGGCAGCTCACAACTGGAAGCCGCTTTACTTTTCTGCTTCAGAAAACGGACTCGAATTAGAAGAAGCCTCTTCTAATGCAGATAGTTTTTCCCTAAGCGACAAAGATTCTCAGAATAAGCTTACTGTCATGGTAAGGAATTTTTCTTTCCTAAGGAAAAAGTTTTCCCTTGCATACATTCCGATGGCTCCTGAAAATGATTTTGTTCTTGCTAAACAGTCATCTCAATACGTTAAGATTTATTCTGAAATTGTGCAGAAAATAAGACAGTTTTTACCAACAGATACTTTATGCGTTAGGTTTGACTGTCCTTTGGAATTTCTTTCACTTGAAGAAAAAGATGCTTTTGAAAAATCGATTAAAAGTTCGGCTGCTTCTGAAGGTGTAAAGATTTTTATACGCCCTACTGCAGTACAGCCGGCAGACAGTGTTGTTCTTGACTTAAGCAAAACAGAAGATGAACTCTTAGCCGAAATGAAAAGCAAGTGGCGCTACAACATTAAACTTGCTGAAAAAAAAGGCGTAACTGTAAAATCATATCACGCAGATTCAGACGGTTTTGAAAAAGCTTTTGACAGTTTTTACGAACTGTTTGAAACTACCGGTAAGCGCGACGGAATAAGCCCTCATGCAAAGGACTATTACCTTGATTTATTGAAGCGCGGAATTCCATCTGAAAATAACGAAATTGACGTATGTTTATATATGGCCGAACACGAAGGCGACATGCTTGCAGGAATAATGACTTTGTTCTGCAAACGGGAAGCAGTATATCTTTTTGGTGCAAGCGGTAACTATAAGCGTAACTTAATGCCTGCTTACCTTCTTCAGTGGACTGCAATCAAGGACGCTAAGAATGAAGGATGCCCTTCCTACGACTTTTACGGCATTCCTCCGACAAATGACGAAAATCATCCTATGCACGGACTTTATCTTTTCAAGACCAGCTTTGGTGGCAGCATAATACACAGGCCCGGAAGCTTTGACATTCCTTTGCTCAAGGATTATTCGCTTTACATTAAGGCTGAAAAACTGCGTGCCTGGTACCACAAGGTATTCCTTAAAAAGATACGCGGAAGATAAATTCAAAAGATTATTTTTTCGTAAAATTTTATTTATTCAGAAGAATTATTTAATCTTACTCTTTTTTGCAGGAACAATCATGAGGTTGATTGTTTTTTCAACTTCCATTCCGGCTGCAAGTTCTACATTCCAGTAAAGAGAAGTTGAAAGTGTATTTGATGTTTCTATATTATTACCCTTTTCATCCTGTCTCTTGAATGAAATAGGCATGCATACGAATGAGCAGTCTTCGTTTGGTTCAAATACAAATGAAATATTGTTTGTTGTATCCGTTATCTGGAAAACAGATACATTATTTTCAGTATTGAAATGCTGCGGTACTTCAAGATTCTTTCTTTCGCCGTTTACAATAATATCAGTTGTGTACTGGTTGAATTTTTCAGAAGTAAAATCTGTTCGGCCGAAATTTGATTCAACAATAAAAATACCCTTTAATGAAATTGGTCCTTTATTCTTTAAGATATACTGTATTGAAAGACCGTTTGAATTAACAAGAATATTTTTAGTTAAGGAAACAGGAAGCTGTAATGAAGAAAATTCTCCCGAGCCTTCCATATGTATTTCCTTTCGCTTTGGCTCAAATTTCTTTTCTTCAAACTGAATCTGAGAAAAAATGCCTGTGGTTATACTGCCGTTGTTTATATAACTGTTCTTTTCTTCCTTTTCGATAAAGTGCTCAATAAACATATGGCGCTGATACGTGTCCTGTACATTATCAAAAGGTTCTACACGTACAAGGTTGTCTGAATAATTTGCAAGAGACTTGAATACATCAAGCTCCATAATGCATCCTGACTTTAAGGAAACTACGGCATTAAATTTATTCATCTGACAGACATATTCATTAAGTCCGTCTCCATTGTAATCAAAACTTGTAATAGATTCCTTGAATTCATCACATTCACGGATTATTTTTTCTGCTTCGTTTAAGTATCTGTATGCAAGCTGACGGCATTTTGCATTATTAATAATTCCTTCTCTTGAATCAGCATAAGCCTGACCAAACTGTGCTTTCCAGAGCATTTCACGGGCTGCATCCTTACGTATTTTGTCTCCGTGAACCTGATTGATCATCATGCTCAGATACATCATTCTGCCGTAAAGTTCGTTGCTTTGATGATATGAATTAACAAAATCATGTATTGTCAATGAAAAGTGACTTTTATTTTCTACCAGCGTATATGGCTTTATTGCCCATTGAGCAAGATCCCAGCTCATTCCCGCAGGTATATATGATGGAATGAATCTTTCTGCAGTCTTTAAATACTGTTGCGGCGTTTGGAAAATTACAGGCGGTTTTTCAGATGAAATTACTGAATCAATAAAATCAAAGAATTTATTTTTTAATAATTCAGCGGCCTGTTTCTGATTAATGACAATAACAATATTCAGTCTTTCATTTTCACCAGTCTTCTTTGGGAACATTTTAATAATTCTTGAAAGCCATGATTCATTGTTTTCGGCAGTTTCTGGAACTGCTTCAGGATAGACTGTAAGTATTTTTATTGTCTTGCACTGCTCGTGTGAAATAAGCGGAAGAAAATTCCTTTTGTTTTTAGGAATCATTGAACTTTCAAGCTGAACATATTCCATGCCGCACGACTGGAAAGTTGTTACTAAAACAGGATCCCATACACTCTGGTATAAAGCAATACCTCTTGGTTTTTTACCGATATTTGTCCTTATTGCCGAAGTAAGTTTTTCTATCTGACCGCTTCTGTCTATTGGAAACAGCAGAGGAAATATTGGATTATAATAACCGCCTCCTAATATTTCAATCTGATTCCTTCCGGTAAGTTCTCGAAGTATCTGCAATGCTTCAGGATGTTTCTGCTGTAAAAATTCTAACTGGCTGCCTGAAAATGAAAAAGAGAAATTTACTCTGGGATGAGCATATAAAAAAGTAATGAGAGGCTTATATACTTTCTGATAATTTTTTTCCAATTCCGAAATGTCCAGTGTTCCACTGTAATCATTGGACAATTCTAAACATATTGAAATTAATCCCATTTTAAATTACTTATTTCCCTTTTAATATCTTATAGCACTTTTTCCAAAATTCAAAGTTTTTTTTCTTATAAAAATCAGTCTTTAATTCCTTACAATACATACTGCAAGTGTTTTTTTCAGAAGGATCTGCCTTGCAATGCTCACAGACTTTTCTGTCTTCAGGAATAAGTTCTATCAAATGTTTAGGACAGCTTGAAATACATAAACCGCATCCGTTGCATAAAGAACTGTCAATTACTGCAGTATTGTTTTCAATAAAGATAGCCTGTCTTGGACATGAAATTACACAGTTTCCAAAACCGGAACAGCTCCATACACAATCATATTCAGTAGAATAAATTGACTTGAATAAAGAACAGTCTTTTTTTCCTTTATAGTTTACGCGCTTATTTGAAAATTTTCTTTTTGGTGAACAAAGAACTACTGCCTTAAGTCCAGTCTTATTCTGTTTAAATTCAGGTTCACCGGTAGCAACAATTATTTCTTCCTTTGAAAATAAATTATCTTCACCATAACTGTTTTCAATTTTAATTGAAGGAATGAGCATTCTGAAAATAAAAAAAAGTAATCCGGAACCTAAAAGAACAAATATAATCGAAAATACAATAAATGCTATCATCTGAAAACCTCCGGATTCAACCATGAAGCTCCATAGGCTGCAAGAATAATCATAAGCACACCAAGGCTTATGAAAATAAGGCTTGAGTTCTTAAAATACCTTGACGGGTAAGATATTTCAATTCTTTTTCTGATTGCAAAAAGAAATGGAATTATGCCAAAGAAAGCTACAACACAGAAAATACATATAATGAAACACTGCAGCAGTGAAGAACTTTCGTTTACTGTAAGCAGAATAATCAGAAAAGAAACAGCAAAATCTGATGTATTCTTTTTTGCAGTAAGTCTGATTATTGCTTCAAGGAATACTGAAATGCAGCAGAACAATACTATTGCTACAAAAGGAAATAATTCTGCAAGATTACATTTAATCAGTATTTTTGTTACGAGAACATAAGTAATAACCGATGTTCCGCAAACTGAAATCAACATCTTAAGGAATTTCAAAACCATGTTGTCTGGATTTTCACAAAGAATTGTTGCCCTGTTGATTCCAATACCATAAATTAAAATTGCTGAAGAGTAAAAAAGATAATAAAAGAAATCACTGATCATTTTTCTTTTCCTCACTTGCCTTTTCTTCAACAGGTTTGTTTTCCCCGGATGATTCTTCCGTTTCTGCAAGTATATTAAATTTGTTGTTTATCAAAGCAAATAAAGCTATAAGCATTGCGAATAAAAATAAAGCTCCCGGAATTGTTGCCCAGAATGTACCGAACGAAAAATTACTTTTTGATTTTATGAGTACTATGCTTTTTAAACCGCTGTATACAGGAAAAGTAATTGTTCCGTAACCGAATATATCCCTGAACAGGAAAAATACCAGTGCAAGTATTGAGTAATTCCTGCTTTTCTTCATATTGAAAATGATATCATCTTTCAAAGTTCTTTCTGTATTTCCATAAAGAAAACTTGTAAGGTAAGTTGCAGCTGCAGTCATGTAGATTGAAAAACCTAAAACAAGTGCATTTACCGGAGAATAGAAAATCAATATCTGCTTATAAAGAATTGCAGCCGAAACAAGAAATACTGCAGTTATTACAGACTGAAAATCCTGAAGCTGAATCTTAACAAGAAGCTTTCTTACCAATATTCCAAAAATAAGGAATAAGTTAAGCGCAATAATCAATATAAGGCCGTAAGCGAAACGTCCCTGTACAGGAATTAATATTGCCAGGCTTGCAGCTATATATGAATACATTTCATTCTTTTTCATTTACTGCCTCCTTCCTTATTTTCAACTGCTTCCGGAAGAATTGCAGGTATTCTATTTTTCCAGTAATTAATCTGCATATTTTTTGATAAATCCTTATTTTGTTTTTCAGATATTCTTTCAGAAGAAGTAAAGTCTACGAAGTCAACAGTTTTGTTTCCATGATATAAATAAACAGCAGCAACCGGTCCATATAAAGTTGAAACTTTCAGGATTATGGCTTTTTCATTATCTGCACATCCTTCGTAGTTTACTGTATATGCAGCACATGAAGTTGTCATTGGAGAATTAATTGTTAAAGGAACACGATCAACTGCAACTTTCTTATAACCGTTTTTTTCCAGTACAATCTTTACCTGTTCACTTAAGCCCTTGTTCCATGTATTCCTGTTTGTAATAATGAACAGAGAAATAACGCTAAGAAGAACAACTAAAATGAGGAGAAATATTCCATAATCAGTCAGTTCCTTACTTTTATACCATTTTGACTGACTTTCTGTATTCTTATTATCTTCAGCCATTTTTTGCCTCGTTCAGGATTTTTATGTTAGGAATAAGAACTTTTTCAATCTTATGCTTAACCTGTTTACTTTCAAAAGTTTCTATAACAGGAGAAATTATGTTCATAATCAGAATCATGAAAACATAACCGGCAGGAGAAGTTCCGCATCCCATTATTATAAATGCTACTGCAGCAGAAAATATTCCGTATAAAAATTTTCCAAGATTTGTAATAGGTGTTGTTCCGTTCCACTGAAGGACGAATAAAGTAGAAAACAAAGTTCCGCTTGTCAGCAGCGCAAGAAGTATATCACCCTGTAAAGGTATTCCCTGTACTATTACAGGACCAAGCAATCTTACAAGTACTGCATATACCGTTATGAATACAAAAGGAATTATTATATCAATCATATCAAGCGAAATCAGGATTATTGATGAAACAAGAGTAATAAGATTGAATCGGAATGCAGGAATTATTGAATGACAGTCCCAGAATAAAGTTACATATCCTTCAGGAATTGAAAGTGAGAAAAATTTAAAAACAGTTTTGTTCAGGAAAGCTGTTATTGCAGCATCATTTTCAAGCAGAGGAATTGTTCCGTTGCTTATTAAAGTAAGGGCTGCATTTCTTGACTGTAAATCAGAAGCATTTACAAGGTACTGCGGAAAGGCAGAAGTATTTATGAAATATGCTGTTGCAATTACAAATGCGGCAGGATTAATCCATGAACTGTAAAATCCACCAAACGAATACTTAACAAAAATCAGCATGAACAGAGTAATAAAGAAAACTCCATAAAGCGGATATGTAGAAGGAAAAAGCATTCCTATGATAAGTCCAAGAATTACAGAAGAATAAATTTCAAATGAATAATTTCTTTCAAGAACTGCATAAATGATATCTGCAATTACAGAAGCCATTACGCTGGCAAGGATTATCCACAATGACATTATGCTTTTTGTATGGAAAAGCATAAACAGCTGTGGTAAAAGTACAATAAGAAAACCCGTATATGTCTGACCGATTGAAGGCTTTATGTAGCGGAACGGATTAAGGGTTACATTCTGATAAGTTTTTTTAATGATTAATTTTTCAAACATCACTATTTTCCTTTAATAAAGCAATTGTCTGGCTTATAGGAAGTCTTGCAGGACATACACTGTTGCATAGACTGCATAATGAACACAATTCTGAAGTTTCCATAAGAAGGTCTTTTCCAACTGGCTTTCCACCCATTATGTGTCTGAATATAAGGTCCGGGAATATACCAGCAGGACATATTCTCCTGCAGTTTCCGCAGCGAAGGCATGTTGTAAAGAACTGGTAATTTAATTCTTCCGTATCTTCAAAAATTATTGATTTAACAGATTTTGTAACAGGCGTATCAAGATCACTGATTGCAGAACCTGTAATCATTCCGTTTATAATTACTTTTTCCGGATTCTTCTTAAAACCTCCGCATTGTTCAGCAAGACTTCTTATTGTTGTTCCAAGCCTTACCCTGAACATACCCGAAGCCTGAACACATTTTCCTGTTACATGTACAAATCTTTCTACAACAGGCTTACCGTTAAATACAGCTTCATACGCAGATAAAACAGTCTGAGGATCAACAAAAAGGCTTTTCATTGTTATGCTGGAAAACAAATCATCCTTTTCCTTTTTAAGTTCTCCCTGAATGAAGGAAACGAGATTCTGCTTAAAGCCGCTCGGATACTTCATTGTATTTATTTCAAACTGTTTGTATGGAAGTTTTTCCAGAAGCGCAAAATTTAAATTGAGTGATGACTTTTTTGGAACTACAAAAATAATTCCCTTTGCACCAAAAGCCCTTGCAATAACAAGTCCGCCAAGAGCCATTTCTTCCTGAAAATGCTCACCAATGAAAGTGTCAGTCATGCGGCTTGGATCTTCATCAAACATCCTTACTACAACAAACCTGTTTCGTTCATACTGACTCTTTTTAATCTGATATGAAAGTGAAACAGGATTATCAAAAGTATTTATTACGCCTTTTTCAGAAAAGATGTTGCACAGCTGTTCTGAAGTATATTTCCTCCAGTCAGCTATTTCCAGTTTTTTTCCAAGATATGAAAAGCTTCCGTTCAGCTTGATTTTTGCAGCAAGACTCATTTTGCCAGAAGGAAGAGAACATGTTGTTATCTCTTCAACAATCCCAGGAACCGGTGAGTGTATTACTGCGGACAGTTTTTCATTTTCTGCATTTTCAGCAACAGCAATGACCTGTCCTTCCTTAACATAATCTTTTTCTTTTACTATGAATTTATATTTTTCTTTTTTCATCTGTTCGTAAGGAATTACGGAATACTGCTGTAAAAAAGAATTTACATGTTCCGCAAAAGGCTTCTTTTCCGAACTAACAAAATTATTTACTGTCTTCATATTTTTCTACCTGTAAGATAATAATAGAAATACATCAATATTGTAACGAATAAACATAAAATAATCAAAACGAAGCTGCGTGAATTATTGTCCTGCATTTCTCCATTTGATGAATCAGAGTAAACTACAGTGTAATCTTCTCCCTGTTCATTCATAAGTTTTTCTATTGCAGGATAATTTAGCTTTTCAATATTTCTGTCTATTTTTTCAATGAATTCATCGTTGAATTCATAAATTACTTTTTCGTTTTTTATAATGCCGCTTTCAGTGTCAACATATTCATCAAGAATAATCTGATCACCTCTGGCAAGAGTCTTTTCAGGCTGATTTCTTTCATTAAGGTTTTTGTAAGGGAAAGTTACAGTATCCCATACCCATTCATAATAATTGTCTATATTCGGAAGCTTTTCATGTACGTTATTTTCTTCAACTTCAGAATTCTTCGCAAGTGGTGAAGGAAGAACAAGGCCTCTGTAGGTAGCACCGCTCGAAAAACGTCCCTGGAAAAAGAAAAGAAATACCATAACGGCAAGAGCACCTGCTGCAAGAATAAAGTATCTTGAAGCTTCCCTTGTTACTTCAGGAAGCATGTCGGCTGGAACAATATAAGTAAAATTAAAAGGCAGTTTTTTATTCCGCTTTTTTTCAATTGAAGAAACAATAATAAAACAAGCAAAAACAGCTGCAATTACCGCAAGAAAAATCAGTCCGTCTTTCCATGAAAAAATAAATATTACCGCTACAGTTGAAATAACTGAAACAAGAGTATAAAAACTTCTGGAAATAACATGTGCTGCTTTTTTTCTGTTCCAGTATTTCTGCATGAAGAAAAGTGACTGCATGAACATTATTACAGCTGCCGTGTCTGCAAAGAAAGGTTTTGAAAACACAAACAATACGGGAAACAGGCTGAGTGCAAGGAAAAGTTTTTTATTTTTAGAGGCTATTCCAAACAGAAGGTAAAATATTACGCATAACACCGGAAGTATCCAAAGATAATTCGATTTGCCGTCAAGACCTGCTTTCTGAGTAAAATCTTTCTGAATTACGGAAAGAGCTTTTTCTGCATTCGAATTATATTCTTCAGGAATGTAGTAAAGCCTGAACTGATTCTGTTCATCACAAAAATACTTAAGCCTTTCTGTAAGATAATCAGAAGAAGGCTGCTTTAATTCAACAGGAGTATAAATTGAAAACAACGGCTGTCTCTGCTGTGAAAAAGAAATTACTCCCCTGCATCCGCTTTCTTCAAGTACAGAAAGAATCTTTTCTTCATGAACATTTTTTTCTGCGTAGAGAACCTGATACGATTTCCATATCTTTGAAACAGGAGTACTTCTTGTAAAGAAAAGGAGAAATGCACATGCAATTATAACAGCAGCCGAAATTAAGTTCTTAAGGGATTTCATTATTTGAGCACACTGAATGCAAGCCCAATAACAAAACCTAGAAAACAGCCTATTAATACTTCTATAGGTGTATGACCCTGCACTTCCTTAATTGGTTTTAAATCTATAATTCCTTTAATTTTTAAATCACATGTAATTTCATTTATTCTCTTCGCCTGAATGCCGTTTGCCCTTCTTACGCCTACAGCATCCCTTATTGTAATCAGGAATACAACAAAGCTCAGAATGAAAATATCACTGTTAATGCCGTTTCTGAATCCTATTGTCGTACATGCACATGCAACTACAGCAGAATGACTTGAAGGCATACTGCCTGTACGCCACAGAAGGAGTTCAAAAAGTTCGCCTATTGAATTGATTTTTCCTGAAAAAAGCTTGATTAAAGTCTTTATGAATTGAGCGCAGAACCAGCTTGAAACACATGCAAGCAGTACCGGATTTGTAAAGAATAACTGAAATTGTTGTCTTGCGCCTGTCATATAAATATTTTAACCTATATAAGGAATTTCCGCTAGTAGTAGAAACTTCTTTTTTGCTTTATTATAGTAAAAACCTGCAGGTAAACATGAAATTCAAAGATTTTACGGCAGGCCCTGATGATAACGACAGGCGCCTGGACAGAGTTGTAAAAAAACTATTATCTCTAAAATCTCCAGACAATGTACAGTCAGTTTTTGCACTGTTACGAAAGGGATTCATTAAGCTTAACGGAAAAAAAGCTGAAGGAAACACACGTGTTCATGAAGGTGACATTCTTTCTCTTGCTGACTTTCTTTTTACGGAAAATGATACTGGTGATACATGCGAACATGCAGATAGTCAACAAAATAATACATATTCAGTAACTTTGGAAACAGTTTTCAGGAATGAATTTCTATGGGTTATCAATAAGCCTTACGGAATACCAGTCCAGCCGTCTTCTTCAGGAGAAATAAGCCTTTCGCAGATTGTAGAAAACGAATATTCTTCTTCCTGCAGGGAAAAATCACTTTCTTTCGTACCGGGGCCCCTTCACAGGCTTGATACAAACACAACGGGACTTCTTGTTTTTTCACAGAATCTTGAAGGGGCCCAATGGTTTTCAAGAGCAATTGCGTCTGAGGGGACAGACCCCAAAATCATTTTGAAAACATATATAGGAATTGTACAGGGAACGCTCGAAGAACCGCAGCTTTGGAAAGATTACATTGAACAGCAGACAGACAGCAGTCCGGGGGCAAAAAACTTTAAGACAGTAAAAGTATACGAAAAGGAAAATCCAAAAACACAGATGGCAGTAACTGAAGCAATTCCCCTTGCATACGGCAGCCATAACGGTACAAAGCTTACGCTCGTTCAGTTCATCATCCATACAGGAAGAAAGCATCAGATAAGGGCTTGTTCTTCATTCCACCATCATCCGCTTTACGGGGACAAAGCTTATGGCGGTAAAAAAATGATTATTCCGGGGGAAAACATTGAATATTTTCTTCATGCGATAAGGCTTGATTTCTGCGGGGACAGACCCCTCGGTTTGCAGAAGGATACGTTCAACGGGGACAGACCCCTCGGCTTACCGGAGTTCCTGGAAGCCCCTTTGCCAAAAGAATTTTCAACTTTTTTAACCCAAAACTTGATAAACTGGAACGGACGGCTTATAATAAAATAAAGATTTTAGAGATTTTATGGAACTGATTAACAAAATCCTTCATCACGGAATGACAATTTATGCTCTTGTAGGCGAAAGCGGCACTGGAAAAAGCTTCAGGGCCAAGCTTCTTGCGCAAAAATACAATATTGAAGCAATAATTGATGACGGACTGTTGATTCAGGACGACAAAATCATTTCAGGAAAATCTGCAAAACGCGAAAAAACATATATTGGAGCCGTAAGGATTGCACTGTTTGACGACAAGCAGCACCGCGACCAGGTAGCAAAATCAATTCAGCAGAACCACATTAAGCGCATACTCATTCTTGCTACAAGCGAAAAAATGGCTAACAAAATAGCAGAAAGGCTCCAGATTCCAGCTCCTGACAAGGTAATCAAAATCGAAGACATTGCTACAAGGGAAGAAATTGAAAAGGCAATCCGAAGCAGGCAGATTGAAGGAAAACATGTAATTCCGGTTCCTGCAATAGAAGTTAAAAAAAGTTATCCGCAGATTTTTGCAAATTCCGTAAAAGTATTACTGCAGCAGAACAAAAGGCGTATTACCGGCAAGGAAGCAAAGGTTTTTGAAAAATCAGTCGTTACCCCGGAATTCAGCAAGAAGGGACGCATTGAAATTTCAGAAGCAGCATTGAGCCAGATGGTACTTCACTGTGTTGCAGAGCATGATTCAGCAATACGCGTAAAAAAGCTTTCGATAAAGACAGACAGTCACGGATACCGTCTTGTGCTTACAATAGACGTTCCTTTCGGCACTCAGCTTACGGGAAAAATACACAATCTTCAGCAGTATCTCATTGATAATATTGAGCGCTTTACGGGAATTCTTATTGAGGAAGTAAGCATAATCATTGACCAGATTACCGGTACTGCACAGCACCAGTAAAAGCTTTACTAAAAATCAGTTTTCAATCGTTAGTCTCAGGCACTTTGTAGAAGATTCTGTTTTTCTTTGGAATCTTTACCTGTACGCCAAGTTTTTTAAGTGTCATGCGGATTGCGTATTCAAGTTCTGAACGCTGGGGATTCATTGGCAGTACAAAGTTGCGGCACTGAGTCCATGTGCGTGTGTAAAGCTCACCTGCTGCACTGTTTGTTGCAATTTCCTTATTCCAGTCAGTAAGGCTTTCTACAAAATCGCGTACAATGAATTCCAGTTTTGCCCCAAGAGCTGCTTCAGGATTTGCGTTTATGAATGAATCAAGATCCTTAAGGCTGTTTAGGTATTTTTTTCCGAACTGCTTGTTGCTGAAAATAAGTTCAGTTGCTGCCGGCTGAAGGTACGGATAAATGTCCATATCGAGCGCAAGAGAAACTATGTCGTATGAATGGCCACTGTTTATGATTTTCATCATTTCTTCGGTAAGACGTGACGGTGAAACAGGAGACAGAAGATGAGCAGAACTGCGGATTTTTTTCTTTAACGAATAAGGCATTCTGCAGCCTGTTGTAGCAGCATATTTTACTGCACGAAGCATTCTTACCGGGTCTTCTTCAAAAATTACGTTGAGCGGAATTACGGGCTTAACAATCCCCTTCTTAATGTCTTCAAGGCCGCCTGTATAGTCAATTACCTGTTCCTTGAGCGGATCGTAGTAAAGAGCATTTAATGTAAAATCACGGCGCTGTACGTCTTCATCCATAGTTCCGAATGAATTGCCTACAGAGCCTTCTTTTATTGAGCGGAATGTACTTACTTCAAATATCTTTGGTCCAAAGAAAACATGTACTAAGCGGAAACGTTTTCCAATAATCCTTGAGTTCCTGAAGATTTTTTTAATACGGCTTGGCGTTGCATCGGTAACAATGTCAAAATCCTTTGGCGTCTTGCCAACAATAAGGTCCCTTACAGCACCGCCAACTAAATATGCATCAAAACCGCTTTCACGCAGACGGTTTATTACTCGTATTGCATCTTCATCTATTTTTTCAACAGGTATCTTATGTTCGTTCTTAGTATATATTTTTGCTTTCTGAACTGGTTTTCCATTTCTGTCAGTTGAATAACGAATTAACACAATGAGAGTATTCTAATGTTACCGCCAGAATTGGTCAAGCAATACGGTTGAACCACGCAAGCAGTTCCTGCATTACTTCTTCACCGTTTGTTTCGTTAAGGAGCTCGTGACGGGCACCTTCATACTTGACGATATCAGCGTTTTTAAGGCCTTTTGCCTTGTATATTGAATAAAGGTCTTCAACAGTCTTACCGTAATCGCCAACAGGGTCTGCAGTACCGTAAATAAGGTGAACAGGCAGCTCATCCGGTATTTTTGCTATGTTTTTTCTGTCATGAACAAACTTAAAGCCGTCAAACATATCGTTGAAAAAGCCTATCGTACAGAGGAAACCGCATCTTCTGTCGGCAATATAAGCGTCTACAATATCGTCCCTTCTTGAAAGCCAGTCGTAACCTGTACGCCTCTGCTCAATTCTGTCGTTGTAAGCCCCAAAAGCAAGCTTGTTAAGAAAACCGGAAACGTTTTTCTTTCCCCTGAAAAGCTTTATTACTGAACCAAGGAATTTTGCGGCTCCCATAAGCAGTTTGCGTGGACCAGCAGTTCCGCACAAAACTATACCGTCTATTTCCCTTCCGTAAGTTTCAATAAATGCCTGTCCTACAAAAGAACCAAAGCTGTGGGCAAAAATGAATACCTTCTTTCCTGGATAAGTTTTCCTTACTTCCTGAACTTCTTCAAAAAGGTCATCCCTTACGCGTAAAAAGCCGTTTTTGTCAGCAAGATAACCGAAAGCACCAGTACCGTTTTCTACAGCAAGATCAGCCGTATCTCCGTGACCGCGCTTGTCTTCAGCATAAAAGACATATCCGTTTGCATTAAGCATTTCTGCAAATGCTGTGTATCTTTCTGCGTATTCTGCCATACCGTGGCTTAATACGACAACAGCTTTAATATCTCCTTCCGGAACCCAGCGGTGAATTACAACCTGAGCACCGTCGCTCAATGTCTTTACGAATTTGTCTTTCATGTATTTCCTCCAGAATAATGGCTTTTTACTTTGCTGAATTTCTGCTATAGTCCTAACTGATGGCTATTTATAATATTATAACAGAGAAAATGGTTTTCGGGGGAGACTGTATTGCAAAAATTGACGGCAAAACAGTTTTTGTTCCATATGCAATTCCCGGCGAAGAACTTGAAATAGACGTATTTGAAGAAAAACGGGATTACTGTCACGCACGAATCACTAAAATCCTTAAACCGTCACCTCATCGTGTTGAGCCATTCTGCCCTCTTTACACAAAATGCGGCGGATGCAACATGCAGCACATTGACGAAGAATACCAGACTCAGTTACGCGCAGATATCTTACGGGAAACATTCATCCACGAAACCGAAAAATACGTTAAGCCGGAAGACATACCGCAAGTCGAAATAATAAAAGGCAGCCCGACAAATTACCGTTCGCGCTTCCAGTTCCACGACGGCGGCTTAATGGCAAGAATGAGCAACAATGTCCTGCAAATAGAAAACTGTCCATGTGCAGTCAAAGAAATAAATGAATGGCTCAAGAATACACCTCAGAACGAACGCCCGAAAGGAAGAGTCCACGTATTTGCCTCAGAAAAAATTGCCGGCTCATCATCCAAAGTAATAATCGCTCATGAAAAGCAGCTTCCGCAAAATGAATCTGCAGCAGACAAATCAAAGTCAAAAAAGAAAAAGCAGAAGCAGCCGATGAAGCGTTTTTCCGGAACAGTGCTCAAAGAAGAAAACAAATGCACCATAACGCTAAAAGACAAACAGATAACATTCGACGTACAGGGATTCTTCCAGTCAAACATGGAAGTACTCGAAAAAACAATAGACACCGTAATGCATAACCTGAGCGGAGAAAATGCTCTCGACATGTATTCAGGCTGCGGAACATTTTCCGTATTCCTTGCAGACCGCTACAAGAACGTAACGCTTGTTGAGCATAACCGCGACGCAATAGTATTTGCAGAACAGAACATGGCAGGCCGTAAGCACGAAAGCTTTGGCGTAAGCGGAGAAAAATGGGTCCTCAATCACGCAGAAACATGCATTAAGCAGAACGGTCCTTACGAAGCAGTTGTAATCGATCCTCCAAGAAGCGGAATGGAAAAGGCTGTATGTCAGTGGCTTTGTTCTTCAAACATTCCGTTAATCAGAAGCATTTCTTGTGACATTGCAACACATGCACGTGATGCAAAGTTTTTGATGCGTTCAGGATATAAATTAAAAAAGCTTTACCTTCTTGATTTTTATCCGCAGACATGCCACATAGAAAGCCTTGCTTTTTTTGAAAAGGAATAGCTTAAGGAAATGAGTTTTATTGTGAATCGGAAAGACGGCTTTTTACAGAAAAAAACTTCTCTTGAAAAAACGATACTGATTCTTTCAGCTGCAGTGATATTTGCAGCATTAATAAAACCACAGTTACTTCCGGCACAGGAAGCAATTGTTCCGCAGCATAATCTTTCGACAATTCTGCCTGACTGGTACATTGTTACCGGAGGAAATCCACTCTGCGCTCCAGTCAGAACAGGCTACGGTTTTGCAAGCCTTTCTGAAGGCAAACTGCTGACGGCATTTTCTACGGATGGAAAAATCTTATGGCAGCGTTCGTATTCCTTTCACGTAAAGCCGTATCTTTCTTCCGGACTGTCTGACATGCTTTTTCTTGTTACCGGAAAAAACGGAAAGACACTTACATTCCTTAATCCGACTGGCGGAATCATTTGCAGCATAGACAATCCTTTTGAAATAACTTCAGCACCTGTACAGGGAAAAGACGGACGCGTATTTGTCTACGGTTCAGACAAAGCTGCATGTTACGGACTGAACGGAATATGCAAATGGATTTACGAATTTGACTATCCGCTTGACCAGATGCTTAAACCAGTTGAACTTAACGACGGTTCACAGCTCTTTTTCCTTACAAGAACAATTGACGGAAAAACGACAGGCAAAAGGTTAAGCCCATTTGGCCAGATATTTGAAGACATTACTTTTGCAGCAAGAATAAAATCTTACAGCCAGTGCAAGAACGGAATAATCCTTGAGTTTACAGACGGAAGCGCCGGTTACTGCAGCGTAGAAAAAAATACACTCGAATCAAAATGGATTTTTGAACAGAAAAACAACATTGCAGCAGTTTGCGGAAACATGAATTCAGAAAATCCGTGCGTGTTTACAAAAGACAACTCAAGAATCAATTTCATAAGCGAAAAGGACGGCAGCATAAAATCAAGCGTAAGGCTTGAAGGATATAGCTTCAGTTCTACAAGTTCAGCAGACAGAATAAATATTTCAGAAGCTGGTGACGGCATATTCGTAAACACAATGAAAAAAGGAACATTCATTTCAGAAGGAAAAATAGTTTACGAATGCGAATATGAAAAGAACAAAGACTCCCTTTTCTTAATTCCACCTTCTGACGGAAACATTATTTTCATGAGCAATGACTGGTCCATAAAGGGATGGAAAGTTAAACAGAGAATCGGATTGAAAAAGAAAAAGAATCAGTCAGCACAGTCAGCCTCATATTTTGACATTGAACAGAAGGTACGCAAAAGACAGGTTGGCGAACTTTCATCATCATGGACAACAGGAGCAGCTGCAGACGACGCATTCCTTTCACAGATGAATAAAGCTTATTCAAAAGGAATGTACGGCGAAAAAGAATACAATTATCATTCTCTTTTAAAAACTGAACTTACGGCAATAGAAAATGAATATAAGGAAGAAGCAAAAAATCATGTTACTGAAGTAAGCTATTTCAAATCACATGCTTCCTATACAGAACAGATAATAATACTTTCTTCGTTAACAGGAACTTCACTTTTCCAGAAAAACATTTCATTCATGATAAGGCAGATAAAGGACCCTGCCCTTTTTAGAATACTTATTACTGCAGCAAAGAATATTTCTTTTGACGAAAATTACAGCATGCTCAAGGCAATTTATTCTTCGCTCAGCAATTTTTCTCCGGACGAAGAAGGCATTTATCTTGAAGTATGCGATGCAGTCCTTAACATATGCCGCTATATGGGTCAGGAATCATATGAAATGTACGGAAAAGGCATTCTTGAAACATTGCGCTATTCCGGCTATTCAACAAAAATTCAGAAACAGGCAGCCAGAACACTTGCCAGACTAGCAGACCTTAACATCTGACTTTTTTTTTCAGCAAATATGTAGTAAAATTATAGAACATACTTAACGGAGGATTTCAAAATGAAATTTTCAAAATCAGTAATTGCTTTGGTACTTTGTTTTTTTGCCGTTTCAGGATTATACGCAAGAGAAGTTAACCGTTCGGAACTCGAAAGTACAGGTTCAGCAGATGTAATTCAGTTTGAAAACTATACGGGACCACATTCTAAAATAGACAGCGCTGCTTCAATCAAAGGCATTGGTAGTTCAATTGGAAGCGAAGTTGCCGGAAGTCTGGACAAGACAGGTACTTACGGTTCCGGAAAATATTATGTAATTCACGCAATTGATGAATCTCAGAAAGATAAATTCGATGCAGATATTTTCATCGTAACAAAAGACGCTACTGTTGACCACATCAGGAACCTTCGCTGGATAATTGCCTCTTACCTTACAAAGGCATACGGTTATTCAGAAAAGGATGCTTCTACAATTGCAACATTCATTACAGTTTACAATGCAGTTTACCGTGGAAAGCTTGATGTTTTCCAGAAGAAATACAAGGATGTCGTAACAAAGAATTTAAGCAAAGACAAATGCGGTATCAGTACAAAATACAGCGAATGGCCTGGAGCTACACAGATTGTAATTCCGCTCAACGATATTAACGGCGGCCTTTCAACAATCGAAACTTCCGTTATCAGCGACAAGCAGGTTGTTGAATCAATGCAGGAAGAAGACGACAAAGGCATTGACGAACGCAAGAACATGGTAGACATCAAGGAACGTGAAGCTGAAGACGCAAACGAAAAGGCTCAGGCAGCACAGAAGAAAGCTACTGAAGAAAAAGCAAAGGCTAAGGAAGAACAGAAGAAAGCCGACGAAGCAAAAGCTGAAGCTGCAAAAGATCCTGACAACAAGGAAAAACAGCAGGAAGCAGAAGACGCTCAGAAAAAAGCTGATGAAGCTAAGCAGAAGGCAGACGAAAGTTCAGAAGAAGCAAAGGAAAAGCAGGAATTTGCTGACAGAAAGCAGACAGAAGCTCAGTCTGAAAGAAAGGAAATTGCACAGGACCAGCAGAAAGTCGTAGAACAGCAGATGGCAGAAGAATCTGCAGAAGATGCAGTAATCGGCCTTAAAGTTACAGACAGTTCATCAAACATGAGCGGTATGGTTAAAGTTGATTCAAAGACTGGTAAAACATTGCGCGAATCTCCTGTAACAGTAATCCGCGGAAGGACAATTCTTTCTGCTTCAGAAGACGAAACAAATGAAGCTGGAACAGACAATATGTTTATAGCAATATGCGGTGAAAACAAAGGCAACGGTGCAATAAAACTCTGCGTTCTTGACGGATACAAGATGGAAATTCAGAAAGAAAGCAATGAAGTAATTGCAGAAAATTCAGTTCTCGTAAGAAGCGGCGAAGACATTCTCTGTGTAATCAACCAGAACGGAAAATTCTACCTTGCAAAATACAATTCTGACTTAAAGCTTATCTTTACAAGCCAGGAAACAGTATTTGAAAGCACACCAATTACAGTAACAAGCAAAGGCGTTGTTGTTACTTCAGAATCTGGTCAGGTATTGCTTCTTAACAAGGATGATTTTTCACTTATAAAATAAATCATCAGTAAGAAAATAAAAAAGCAGGCTTATTTAATTAAGTCTGCTTTTTTTTTGCAAAATTATTTTTTGTTTAGAATTATCTAGTCATATATTCAATTATTTTTTCAATAATTTCCGGATTGTTGTAGCCCATACTGTTTGGTCCTTCCAGCCCGAATGTAACTGCAAAAGAAAAATTATCTGCCATACATTCTTCCGGATCTTCGCAATATTCAGTATTGTGTCCCATTACGCTAAAGAAATCTTCTGCATCATTCTGGGAATAAAGCGTTTCGTCATCAATGCAGACAAGACCTGAATACATATTTGTAAAGAATGTATCTCCAGGGTTTTCAAATTCATTTTCCGTAAGAAATACAAGATAACACTTTTTCTTTTCACCGTTGATTGTAAACTCTGCGTAACTGTCATGATGACCTACATCCGGATTTGAAATCATAAGTGCATGTACTTCTTCCGGAATATTAAAGTCCGAATCATTTACAGTAAAATTAATAATGCCGTACATTTCCTTTCTGAATTCAGGATTATTTCGTGTAAGTGTATGGAATAATTCATGAGAAAGAAGCGTTACCATATAATCAAAGCTTTCATCTGCATAAATCATGCTTTCAATAAAAGCCTTGTTTAAAAAGATTGTCGTGTCATGAGTATAACCTGCAGCTCCAAAAGCTTCATTCATTGTTGTAAATGCAATTGAAAATTCATTCCTTTCAGGAAGCTTCATTCCTTTTTCAGAAAGTCTCTCTTCTACTCCATTTAGAACTTTGTCAAGAAAAGCCTTGTCTTCTTCCGTCAAATCACACGCCTGCTCCATTGAATAAAGCCTGTATTCTTCAGCAGTCGTTTCTTTTTTCTGACTGAAAAAATCCAGTGACTTCTGGCTCAACCCTGCATAGTATGGGCTTACGCTGCCAACCTTCTGTGCACATTCTTCTGCCGTAAGGTACGTGTAGTTTAACTTAACTGTACTTTTGTTTTTTGACTTTGCGCCTGTTGTGCTTACGCATGATGACAACAGCAATACGGCTGCCACTGCAGCGGACAGAATTATCCTGTTTACGATTTTTGAATTCATTTTGTTTCTCCTTTTTTAAATATAACTTTTAATAAATTTTTGAAATTATATCAACCTATTCAATAACAGATTTGTCGAATGGAATAATTACATCTTGTCGTTCCAGATATAATGTATGTAACTTCTGTACAAAGCAATACATTTTAACAGAACATACTTTTCTTCTTCAGTTACACTTTTATCAAAATAGAATGTATCATTTCTGTCAATTAACGTTGCAGCAACAGAATCATCGGGCCTTAAAATGCAATTAGAATTACGGGAATTTCCTTCAACCACATGAAAATATAATTCATCACCTTCCGTGTTTTTAAAAACAACATTGTAATTCCATTTATCAGACTTTTTCATTACGATGTCATCACAGCAAGCAGAAATAAACTTATCTTCGGAATACTCTAATACATAATTTTTGTAATCTAATGAAATATCCCAAATATAATCTTCATAAAATACTGAACCTTCAAATTCGAATTCGCCAACAGGCAAAACAGAAAAAAAAGTCTGCATTACGTTCTTTCTAAAAACTTCTGCATTTGAATCATCTCCGTAATCCTGAATATACCTGTGTGAAAATAAATCCTTTTCAATAACGAGATTTGTCCAATCATTTTCCTGTGGCAAATAATCATTATCTATAAATTGTACTTTGATTTTTTCCTTCTTTTGGTTAGAGGATGTACATGAGATAAGGAGGATTAATGCTATAATTGTCAGTATTGGGTACTTTTTCATACACATTATTATATCCATTTATATTCCTTATTTAACATTTTTACAATCACGCATTATTCCCGCGAGCAGGATTCTCAAATTTCGTATACGCCGGAATAAACAATACATCAACATCGCCAATAGGACCGTTACGCTGCTTGGCAACAATAAGCTTACGGTCAAGCGTCGGAGAAACCTCCTGCTGTTCCCCTTCCGCAGTCTTCTTACGTTCACCATGAATGAACATAACCATATCAGCATCCTGTTCAATGGAACCCGAACCGCGGAGCTGTGCAAGATTAGGTTCATTGCCTTCAGCATCACGGGCAACCTGACAAAGGACGACAATCGGAATCTTAAGCTCACGGGCAAGACTCTTGAGCGATTTTGAAATTGCAGACTGCTGTTCGTAAACTGGTGCATCTTCGTTTTCACTTGTAATAAGGCCGATATAGTCTATGAAGATAATCCTTACGCCCTGGTTAACGCACATACGCCTTGCCATTGCGCGAAGGTCAAGAAGCTTCATGTTAGGTGTATCAACAATGTAAAGAGGAGCATTGAACAAATCTCCTGCTGCATCCTGGAGCTTTTTAAAGTCAGCCATTGCAAGCATACCGTTACGGATTTTCTTACCCGGAACACGTGCTACCTGTCCAAGAAGACGCTGACCGATCTGTTCAGCAGACATTTCCAAACTGAAGAAGCCGCACGGAATGTTTTTTTCGAGTGCAATATGCTGCATCATTGAAAGTGCAAGTGCAGTTTTTCCCATGGAAGGACGTGCACCTACAATCGTCATTTCACTGTCCTGGAAACCGCTTGTCATTGAATCAAGGTCAATAATGCCTGAAGGAATGCCGCTCAGTTCATTCTTGTTCTTGTAGCGTTCGTCAATTATCTGAATTGTCTTAGGAATAATGTCTATCATTCCAAAGACCTGTGTAGACTGGTTTACGTCAGTAAGCTTGAAAATCTTCTGCTCGGCATCTTCAAGAATCTTTCTGCTTTCGTGTGTTTCGTCAAAGCTGTCTGCCTTTATTTCAGAAGAAATGCGGATGAGGCTTCGTCTTACTGCCTGGTCCTGTACAATCTTTGCGTAATATTCAACGTTTGCACTTGTAGGAACAATGTCTGTTAAGGAAGAAATGTATGAAATGCCGCCTGCTGCTTCGAGCTTGCCGTTCTTGGTAAGGTCATCGATTATGGTAAGCATGTCGCCCTTGATTCCGCGTACGGAAAGTCCCAGCATTGTTTCGAAAATAATCTGGTTCTGCTGGCTGTAGAATGAATCAGGATGAAGGAATGTAGAAACTTCACCAACTGAATTCCAGTCCAGAAGCATTGCTCCGAGTGTTGCCTGCTCTGCTTCAAGATTATGCGGCGGTACCTTATCTTTTAAATCCATGACTTTTTCTCCCT
>JAZUKU010000232.1:0-9953 GCA_045643485.1 Treponema sp.
CGTTCAGAATTTAACAATCGATTCCAACGAAGCGGGATGGTTTGTAAAAGGCTTTAACATTAAGGACAGTTCAGTTAAATCAGAATATTTTCTTTCTAACAGTTCAGATTTTGAATTAAGGAATTTGAAGTTTGAAGGAAAATATGCATTTCAGTATACAAAAAAAGGCCTTATTGCAGATTCTACAGTTCAGACAAAAGATGCTTTCTGGCATGCACAAAACATTACAATTAAAAACAGTATTGTTAACGGCGAATATATTGGATGGTATTCAAAAAACCTTACGTTCATAAACTGCAGAATCAGCGGTTCACAGCCATTCTGTTACTGCAAGAACCTTAAGCTTATCAACTGCTCAATGGAAGGCTGCGACTTAGCATTTGAAAAATCTTCTGTAAACGGAAACATTTCTACACTCAAGAGCGTAAAGAATTTCTATAAGGGAAAGATAACTTCGCTTTCTGTTGTTGAAGAAATTAAAGATGACCCTAAGGCAAAGGGAAAAATTATTTTCAGTGACCTTAATTTGTAAACATTAAGAGAACACTGCAATCAGTTCACGGCTTTCGTCCGGAACAAACGGATTCTTTTCAAAATCAGCATAGAATTCACATTTAGTAAAACCAGCTTCTTCTGCGTCCCTGCGTATTTCTTCCGGATCAATTGTGTAAACAGGTTCTTCTTCTACAACAGGAAGAATTTTTCCGTTACCCGTTTCTAATTCCTGAGAAAGATACTGCTCACCGTTTTCCCTTGGAATAATTTCAGTATACAGTTTTGTTCGTATGCTTTCCTTTTCAGGCAGTTTGATAAGAAGACTGCGGTCATACATACCGTAATTATTAAGCTGAATTACAAGCTTGCCGTCTTCTTTTAAAAGCTGCTTGCAGTCAAAAAAGAATTTACGCAAAAGCGTCTGGTCATGAATAAAAATAATCCTGTCGTGAAGGCATGAAATTACATTGTAAAATCCTTTGCCCAGAAAGCGCGTCATTTCCAAAGTTGTCATCTGGAAAAAACGGATGGACATAAGCTGATTCCGTCTTTTAAGATTAGCAGATTCAAGTAATTCCTTGCAGAATTCTATACCAGTAACATCGTGTCCGTCCCTGGCAAGAAGATGTTCAAAATAACCCGTACCGCAGCCAACCCGTAAAAACTTAACCGGCTTAGGATAATTTTCTATAAGAGAAGAATAAAACTTTTTCTGACTTTCCTTTACAGGATATAATTCGTCATAATATTCAATCACATTTTGAACTGCATTCATAATAAATAAATTATAAGTCATATTAAGAAAATTGCAAATTTAGTTTTAAAAATTGCATTTTTCCTATATACTCAATCTATTAATAAAGAGGTTTTATATGAAAGAAGATAAAAAAGCTGTTTCCCTTAAAGATTTAATACTTATTGACTTATGCTGGATTTTATTCAGTTTACCGGTAGTTACTGCAGGCATTTCTTCAATTGCAGCAATTTATGTTTTAAACAAGAAATTTGACGGTAAGGAATGCAGCATCTGGAATTCATTTACAAAGACATTCAAAACTACATGGAAACAGGGTCTTGTTCTGTGGTTCGTTACGCTTATAATCGCTTTTTTTGCTTATCTCGTATTCAACTATTTTAAGAACGACTTTGCTCCTTCAACAATATTAATGCTGCTCAGCGTACTGGCATTTATTGTTTTTACAGGAGTAATTGTACTTTCTTTCCCAATGGCAGCTCATTATGAAAACAATGCAGCCTTTCACTTAAGGAATTCACTGCTCTTGAGCTTCCGTTTTGCAAAGAAAGTAATTGTTCTTGACGTGGTTTTTGCAATTCTCTGCGTTATACTTACAGTAAGCTTCCTTAACAAAAAAATACTGCTTGTGCCGGAAATACTTATTCTTCCACTGGTATTCTTTTACATTCAGTCTTCTGTAAGCAGAAAACTTTTTGCAACAATCGATAAAGAAAACGCAGAAGCTCTTGCAAAACAGCAGGCTCAGAATGAAGAAGCCCCGGAGTCTGATGATTCCAACTAATAAAGTCAGAGGTTTATGATGAAATCATTAAAAAAAGTTGAGAGTTTAAAAAATGTTCTTGCAGTTACATTAATTCTTTTAACTGCAGTCTTAGCAGGATGTACAAAAAACAAAAAGGGTGACTTCACAATCGAAAAAGGCAAACTTTGCATTGCTATGGAAATTGGTTACCCACCGTTTGAATATTACGCAGAAGATACAGTAACTCCTGTTGGCTTTGACATCATTCTTGGAAAAGAAATAGCCCGCCGCCTTAATCTTGAAGTTGTATTTATTGATACTGCTTTTGACGGAATTCTTGACGGACTTGATGCTGACCGTTACGACATAGTTCTTTCAGCGCTTACCATTACAGATGAACGTCTTGCAAAATATGATTTTACAAAGCCGTATATTGGTAACGGACAGTCAATTGTCATTCGCAAAGATTCAGACCTTGTAGTAAATGATTTTAAAGACTTTGACGGTTTACGCTTTGGTTTCCAGGGTGCTTCTACTTCTGATTATTTCTGCAGCCATATAATGCAGGAATACGGCATTACACTTGAAACAACAGGCTATGAAAAAATCCTTACTGCTTATGATGATCTTAAGCTTAACAGAATTGATGCTGTAGTAAGTGACAGTCTTGTAGCCGTTTCTTACCTTGCGCCAAAAGATTCTGAATTCCGCCAGGCATGGGTTGGCACACCGGATGAATATTTTGGTATCTGCATGAAAAAAGATAATGCTGTACTCAATGAAAAAATCAATTCAACTTTTGAAGAGATTAAAGCTGACGGTACACTTTCAAAGATTTACCTTGAAGTTTTTGGAATGGACCTTTCAGATTCAATAAAAAGTTATTCTGAATAGAAATATTCCTTTATTTACAATGACTCTTTAATTCTTTATAAAGAAACACTTTAACTCTTTTTTATTGATTATTAGGTAAATTTACAATACAATTTACTTTTCTATCAGTTAAAGGAAGTTTTTTTACGGAGGATTAAATTGTCATTTTCAGAACAGTTTTACAGATGCTTCATTAAAGACGACAGATATAAGCTTTTATTGGGCGGTATTGGAGTTACATTAAAAGTTTCGCTTGTAGCCGTTATTCTTGGCGTCATCATTGGTTTCTTAATCGCAGTCTGCAATCTTTCTAAAAAGAAAGTCCTTCGTGCTATAGGCGGAGTTTATACAGACGTTATCCGCGGAACTCCTTCCGTTACTCAGCTGATGATCATTTACTTCGTTGTTTTTGCTTCAGTTCACTGGGAAAAATGGGTTATTGCTGCAATTGCTTTCGGTATAAATTCCGGAGCTTATGTTTCAGAAATCATTCGTGCCGGTATCCTTTCAATTGACCGCGGTCAGACAGAAGCCGGTCGTTCTCTTGGCTTAAACGGCCGCCAGACTATGATGAAGATTGTTCTTCCTCAGGCAATCAAGAATATTTTCCCTGCACTTTGCAATGAATTCATTGTATTAATTAAGGAAACAGCAATTGTCGGTTACGTAGGGCTTGTTGATATTCAGAAAGCAGGCGACTTTATCAAGAGTGCAACATTCTCTGCATTCATGCCGCTTATTGCTACTGCAATCATTTATTACGTAATCGTTAAGCTTTTAAACATTGGCCTTTCATTTATTGAAAAGAAACTCCGTGAATCGGAAATACGCTAAAGGAGAATACGCAGATGATTAAAGTAAAGAATTTAAAGAAAACCTTTGGCGAACTTCAGGTACTCAAAGGAATAGATGCACACATTAAGCAGGGCGAAGTTGTGGCAATTATCGGACCGTCCGGCTCAGGCAAAAGTACATTCCTGCGCTGCCTTAACTTACTGGAAGATGTTACTGAAGGTGAAGTATACGTTGACGATGAACTTATTAATTCACCAAAAGCTGACATCAACTTAATCCGTCAGAAGATGGGCATGGTATTCCAGCAGTTCAATCTTTTTCCTCACCTTAAGATTATCGACAACATTACGCTTGCTCCGGTAACACTTAAGAAAATGACAAAGGAAGATGCCGAAAAGAAAGCAATTGAGCTTTTAAGAAGAGTAGGCCTCGAAGATAAGGCACAGTCTTATCCTGCTTCACTTTCGGGCGGACAGAAGCAGCGTGTTGCCATAGCACGTGCACTTGCAATGAATCCTGAAATAATGCTTTTTGACGAACCTACATCAGCACTTGACCCGGAAATGGTTGGCGAAGTTCTTGATGTAATCAAGGATCTTGCAAAGAGCGGAATGACAATGGTTATCGTTACACACGAAATGGGTTTTGCAAGAGAAGTTGCTTCACGAGTATTATTCATTGACCAGGGTGTAATTATGGAAGAAGGTACTCCGAAACAGATTTTTGAAGCTCCACAGAATGAGCGTACAAAGCTGTTCCTGAGTAAAGTTTTATAAGATAATAGTTTTTTTAAGGAGTATAGACTATGAAAAAATTAACAAAAATTGTTGCAGTATTATTGCTTGCTACTGCAGCTAATGCATTCTGCGGCGGTAAAAAAGATTCTGCTGCTGGAACAATCAAATTCGGTACAAATGCTGAATTCCCACCATTTGAATTCATTTCTGGAAACGGCGTTATTGAAAACTTCGACGGAATTGATATGGCAATCGCTAAGCAGATTGGTGAAGACAACGGAATGAAAGCTGTTATCGAAAACATGGAATTTGATTCACTTTTAGTTGCTCTTCAGAACGGTCAGATTGATGCTGCAATCGCAGGTATGACAGTTACAGAAGAAAGAAAAAAGTCTGTAGACTTCTCAATTTCTTACTACGTTGCAACACAGGTAATCATTGTTAAAGAAGGCTCACCAATTAAGAGTGCAGCTGACCTTGACGGAAAATTAACAGCAGTTGTTCAGGGTTACACAGGCGAAACATGTGTAAGCGAATTAGGCTACAAGTACGAATCTTTCAAGAAAGGTACAGAATGTATCATGGAACTTGTTAACGGAAAATGTGATGCAGTTGTAATCGATTCAGCAACAGCACAGAAATACGTTAGCGATAACCCAGGCCTCATCATTGTTGAAGATGAAGCTGTATTCGGCAACGAAGAATATGCAATTGCAGTTAAGAAAGGCAATCCTGATTTGCTCAACAAGATTAACGCAACTGTAGAAAAAATGCTCAAAGACGGTACAATCGCTTCTCTTGGCGACAAATACTGCTCAGCAGAGTAAATTAATCCTTAACACTTAAGGTTTTAATACAAGGCAGTCCGGTTTCATTCGAAGCTGAACTGCCTTTTTTTTCTTTAAATACTGTTGTAAAATATTTCATTATAAGGAAACAGTATGGAAGAAAATAAAGTTGATAATGCAGAAATTATTGAATCAGAAAATATAATCCAGAACGAACAGCCTTCCGTTGAAGAACAGGCAGTTGAACAACCGCCGGCTTCAGTTAACGAAGAGGAACCTTCTGCTCCTGTAGAAACAACTTCTGTTGAACAGACGGAACCTTTCGAAGAAAAACCGGCAGCACGTTCACTGAAAGAAGCAAAAACTAAAAAAAAGAAAACACCTTTCTTAATAAAATTTTTCCTTACCATCATCTGTTTTGTTCTTTTCCTTATTGCCGTACTGCTTGCATGGTGCGGTTTCTGTTACTTTGACAAAGTTGCATCAGTAAAAGCAATTCCGTCAACTTACTCAATCTACGTAAAGACAGATTCCGTATGGGAAGCAGTTTCACCGTTAGTAGATTTACAGGCAGCTGATTTAATTCTTTCTGAACCGGCAGCCGCTCCATTCCGTGAATTATTCTTTTCTCTAAGGGAATCAAAATACAGGGACAATGTATTACTCCAGGCAGCACTTGCGCGAAGAATAGATGCAGCTTTTTACGATGACAATTCATTCCTTGCAATTGCCGACATGGGCCTGCTTTCCGGAATAACGCGTCTTGTTCCACTGGCATATAATTTTGTTAAGATTCCGGGACTTGTACGTGTTGAGTCAGAAGATGAAACTCATTTTGAATACAGGCAGGAAAACACAGTCTGGTACATAAAGATTTACAAAAACCTTGTCCTGTTTACAGGAAAAATGGAACTTATCAACAGGGCAATGGTTCTAACAAACGACATAGGCTATTCAAAAGAAGAACTTGCCCTGCTTACCGAAAAATCTGACGAACCGTTTAAAATTGCTGCCAACGGAAAAAAGCTTATCGAAATGATAAGTTCAGAAAATCCATACTTAAAGGCAATAGGCAAAAATCTATCTTCAAAAGAATTAAGCACAATTGACTTTGGCATAACGGACAACGACATTAATATCAATGTAAAGATTCCTTACGAAATTGATGAATCATTAAAGGAACATCCTGTAAGCAAACTTCTGCTTAAAGATTCAACAATGCCTTCCCTTCTGGCAAAGCTTCCGTCTAATGCACAGTATTACACTCTTCTTTCAATCGGCAACTTAAGTGAATTAAAGGATGCAGCCTTTTCACTTTTACCGCCTGAAAAAAATGTAGACAAATTAATTAATACCGCTCAGACAACATGTCCTTTGCTTTTTGGCGTAACATTTGATGAACTTCTTTTTGACTGGAGCGGAAATGAATTTGCAGTACTTGGACTTGAAGGAAAAACAAATCCTGTCTTTGTAATAAAAATTGCAGATGAAAAAAAGAGACAGCAGGTATTTGATACAGCACTTTCTTCCGTAATTCTGCGGAGTGATGACAGTCTGCTTATGGATGGCGTTCGTCTTCCTTGCATAGAACTTCCTGCATTCCTAAGAAATCTTCTTGCTGCATTTGATGTAAATCTTCCGCGTCCATATTATATGGTTAACAACGGATTCATCTATTTTTCTCTTTCACCGGAAAATCTTCTTTCAATAAATACTTCTATAAAAGAAAATTCCAGACTTTCCAAAAATGAAACCTGGAACAGCGTATCTACAAAACAAACGCAGCAGTCTGCAATAAGTTTGTTCTACAATCTTGAACGAAGCATTCCTTTCTTCCTTAAGGGCAATACTTTGTTTACAAAAGTACTTCAGCTTTACAATGTTGGACGAGCAGACATTTCACTTAAGAAAAATACGCTGCAGATTCAGCTTCAGTCGGTTTCATGCAAGGTAACTTCTTCGCAGAATATTCCTGGTTATCCGCTGCAGCTTGAAGGAAAGCCGTCATACTCTCTTGCAAAATCAAAATTATCAAAAAGCAAAACAGTATTCTGGTTTGAAGACGGAAAAAATCTTTTTGCACTCAATACATCTAATCTTGAAAAAACAAGTACTCAGATTGAAAACTTAGGCTGGATAATTTCTGCTGAAGAAAATACTGCAAAAAATACAGGCGGTGTTTTGTGGGCAGTTACTAAAGAAGGCGTCATTTATCTTCTTGACGAAAAGCTTGAACCGTTAAAGGGATTCCCTGTGCTTACAGGAGAAATTCCTTCGTGTGAACCGGCGCTTTATGCAGACAAGCTTTTGTTTGCAGCAAAAGGTAACGCACTGTTTGAAGTAAACACAAACGCAACTTATGCTCAGCTTGATATTTCAATTGATGAAGAAATACGTTCAAAACCTTCCGTTAAAGACAAAACAATTGCGTTCTACGAAAAAGGCTTCTTAGGAGGCATTCATGTAATCCGTAACAACGCAGACACTACAACAGACGGTCCTCTTGAAGTAAACGGAATTGGTTACGGTTCGCCTTGCATTACTGTAATTGACAGACAGGAATATGTTGCTTTCATTACGCAGGCAGGTGAACTTACCGTATGGAACAGCGACAATCAGATTGTAGAAGGATTCCCGCTTAAGCTTGACGGAGTATTCTATCTTAACGTAACAAGTGCAGACAAATATTTCTTTGCACTTTCTTCAACAGGACGTGTTTTCCGCGTATCATTGAACGGTAATGTAACAATTGTTTCTGTTCCTTATATGAATGCAAAGTCAGGATATCTTTCTGTTTACGATTATAACGCAGACGGTAAGGAAGAAATCTTCGCATGTGGTGAAGGAAATACAGTTTACGGTTTTAACACAAACCTTGAAATGCTCGACGGATTCCCTGTTGCGGGTTACGGAGAACCATTGTTCCTTGACGTAAACGGTGACCGCAAGGATGACTGTCTTCTTCTTTCGCTTGAAGAAAAGCTTAATGTATGGAAAGTAAGATAAAACTTTTGTAACAAAAATATATTGTTTGGAGAAATAAAGTGAAAAAAACATTTGTCAACAGAAAATCATTTACGTTTGCAGCAGTTTTAACAGCAGCCTTAATTTCAGCTGTTCTTTTTTCATGCAAGACAATGCAGGAAGATATTCTTGTTACCGAAGAAGAAAATAATCTTTCAATGCAGGCCATCTCAGAAATTGAAGAACAGTTTATTTCTGTTGATGCAGAATGTTACATTAATAAAACCACTGACAGTGGAAAAATCAATTCACTTATTTCAGAAATTAAACTTCAGGAAAATGATTACTTAAAGGAACCTTCTCTTGTTTCACGACTCACTGCTTTTGAAGGTCTTCTGGAACAGCTTAATGGAAAAACAAAAAAAGCACAGGATGCTCTCGAACAGGCAAAGAAATATTCTTCAAATGATATTTACGTAATTATTCTTGAAATACGCCTTCTTAAATCAGCAGAAGAAAAATCAGCACGTCTTGAAGAACTTCTGGCTGAAGATTCAGACAACGCAATGCTTCTTCTTGAAAAAGGAAAGCTTCTTTTTGATGAGGGAAAATATAAGGACACTGTAGCCGCAATTGACAGCGCATTGATTTCTTTTGACCGTTCCGAAAAAGATATTTTCAGAAAATTATATGCACCACTGCGCAACAACGCCTGGGATTTGTTTACGCTTAATGCTCAGAAAGACGGAGCTGCCTTAGACAATTCCATTCCGTTAACAAAAAAGATTACGCTTGATGATGCTCTTGCACTTACACAGGAACAGACTTTATTACTGGAATCATTTACCGGTGGTCAGCAAATGTCTGTAAAGGATTTAAAAAAGCGCCTTGAAAAATCAAATTATTTTTCTGCTGCAACAGATTCTGCTGACGAAATGAAAACATCTTTGCAGATGATTCAGTCTTCTTCAATGTCACGCATTCTTTGCGCAAGATTCCTGTGGACTTTGTTTGTTCAGAATAACGGCAGTTCTTCAATGCTTACAAAATATTCTGACCGTTATTCAAAAAAGGCAAATGCCAAAAGCCCAATTCCTGATGTAGACATAAGCAATCCTGATTTTGATGCAGTCCTTGGTACTGTAGAAAATGAAATCATTGACTTACCGGACGGAATTAATTTCCAGCCTGATGCTGATGTAACTGCAATGGAATACATCAAGTGGCTTCAGAATACAGCAAAATAAGTTTCGGTCTGTTCACCGTTACATTCTACGCGTAAAGTATGTCTTCCTCTTTCAAGTGGTACGTTCCAGTAAAAGCGTCCTTCCGTTTCACCAAAGAAAATGTTGTCAACAAAAAGCTGTGCCTTATTACTGCTGCCACCAGTTGCCTGAACACGAAGCATCTGCTGTAACTGCGGAATTGAGCTGTCGTAAACAAATGAAGCTCCGTTCGTTGGGTAAAGAATCTGCAGCTGTGACGAAGCATTTGAAATACTTCCTGACATATTTTGTCCTGAAGCCCAATGCTGATATTCTGAAGGGTACGTAAGCTGAACATGCCCGTTTTTCCTGTAATGCCATGTACATATCTCTTCTTCTTTATTTTCTTTAAGAACATATTCTTCTGTTACTGAAGGACAGTTTTCTCCGGCGCTCATTCCCGAAAGCACGCATATTCTTTTCTTTTCGTAAGTCTGCGGCTGTAAGAAAGAGCCTGCACCGTATTCTGCTGTAAGCTCATCAAGTATCTGTCTTACGATTGAAGCCGGTATGCTGCTGCCTGTCTGGCGTACTACG
>JAZUKU010000233.1:0-16368 GCA_045643485.1 Treponema sp.
ATACAAGACAGATGTCTATTGTAGAAGGTAAGGGTCAGGCATTGTACATTGTACTTACAGATGGTGCAGGAAATACTTCTGCAGTATTTGACTACACGAACATCAACATTGACTTTAACGCTCCTGTAATTACAATCAGTACTCCTTCAGCAAATTACGGTAAGGGCCAGACAGTAAGCATTACAGGTACAGTAACAGATACTCTTGGATTCAATGATGATCCTCCATACGGAGTAACATTCACAGCACAGAGAGGAAATGAAACTGCTCAGAACTGGCTGGCACCTCCTTCACTGTTGGATGACGGTAAGACAATTTCATTCACAGTTGCAAAGACAATTTCTGACACATCACTTGACGGTACATGGACACTCAATGTTTCTGCAAGCGATATGACAGGACATGCTGCAGCTGCAGTAACAGGCTGGCCAAAGACAATAATGATTGACTCTACAAAGCCAACATTGTCACTCGGCTTTACAAAGGGTACTTCTGATCCAGAAATAGCAACAACAGCAGACGCAATTGTTGAATCTAACGGTACTTTAAAAGACGGAGTATTCTATCTTAACAAAGGCAACAGTCCTGAAATTGCAGTAAGAGCAACTGATGGAAACGGAACAGGTGTAGGAAAAGTTGAATACGCTGCAGTTAAGGGTCATGTTACATCATTAACTGGACTTTCTGCAGAAGATTACATAATCGGTACATCAACAACATGGCAGCAGCTTGCACAGACTGGAAGCTCAGAAAAGTACACTTCTATTGTCAAAGGCTTTGGTCAGGCAAACGCAGCAGACGGAAACTACACAATTGTAATAAGAGCAATAGATATTGTTAATAATACTTCTGATTTACAGTTCATTAAGGTAACAATTGATAACACAGATCCTGAACTTAATGAAACAACAAATGTTGTTATTAACTCACAGAATAAGTCATTCTCATCAACAGACTTCACACTTACTGGTACATATTCTGATGCTAACTTCAAGGAATTAACATCAACAAAACGTATGGTTGAAGGTACTGCTACACAGGCTGATTTAACTTATTCAGCTGGTGCATGGACTATTAACCAGACAGGAGTTCCTACAGAAGGTACACAGACTTACGAATGGACAATTACAGTAAAAGACCTTGCCGGTAATACAAAGACAATTTCCGGTCGTCAGGTATCTATTGACCGCACAGGTCCAACAGTAACATTCACTAAGTTCATGGGCGAAACATTCACTGAAGGACAGGAACTGTTTACAAGCCAGTCTAACATTCAGTTAAGCGGTTCTGTAGTAGATGAAGGTGGTTCTGGATTAAATGCAGACGGTATTAAGATCTTCTTTGACAATACTGCATCATATTCAACAGCTGCAGATTGGAATACAGCTTACACAACAGCATCAGGTCTTACACCACCACGCTCACAGACAGTAGTTCCTTCAAGCGACGGTTCTTGGAACATTACATTGAATGATGTTCCAACAGGTAACTGGTACCTGCACTTTGGTACAAAGGATAATGCTGAAAACTGGAATATGGCTGTTAACAGACAGATCCGTGTTGATAACGAAGCTCCAACAAGTACACTTTCTGTAAGAAATTCAGATGATTCTGCAAACATGAACTTCAAGCAGGTAGTTGACTGGAGAGCAGCAACAGGTACTGTAGCAGCAGATATCCTCTACTACACAAGAAGTGGTGATGAAGGAAGCTACAAGTATACTCTTGCAACTCCTGCAGTAGGTTCAAGCGCAACTGAATACTATGTAAATACAATTGCTACTTCAGCTCCTGAATGGGACAGCATTACTAACTACATTACAAAAGATGCATTCCTCCTTAAGGGAGCTGTAAGAGACCAGTTCGGCTTTAATGCAGGAGATATTTCAATTAAGGTAAAGAATGCTGGTGCAGATTTTACTTCAACAACAGAAGACTTTACTTGGGATAATACAAAAGCATGGAATAGCGCAGACAACACATTCGAGTGGACATACCACCAGACAAAAGTTGACGGCGTATACCCGATTGCACTTACTACAAAAGACCAGTCTGGAAACATTGCAACAAAGACAATCAACGTACAGATTGATAGCACAGGTCCTATTGTAGCAACAAGCTTCCCGTTGAGTAATGCAAACCTTACTTCAGCAGACTGTATACCGGCAGGACAGGCTCACGCTGGCGAACTTAAGTTCTACGGTGTAGCAACAGATGCAGGTACAGGCGTTTCTCTTGTAACATATACAATTTATAACAATGGAAATAATAGTAAGGTATGTGAAGGAACAGCTGAACTTGATACAACAAACTGGACAGCATACATTCCATTAAGCGGAACAAACTCTCTTAACTCAGACGGCAGCTATAAGCTTGTAATTACAGCTTACGACTACCTTAACACAACAAGTACAACTGAATTGACATTCAGTAAAGATACAACAAAACCAAGCATTGCAGGCTTTGCCGTAACAACAGCAGCTCCAGTAGGTGCAGAAGATGACTTCTATAAGAGTGCTTCTATAAACATTGAAGCATACGGTAAAGACAGTGAATCTGGACTTGCAGGTATTCTGTACGACTTAGGCGGTGAAATGGCAATGAACCTTGCTTCAGCAGATGAAACTTCTGGTACATATGCAGGCTGGAGAAAGGCAACAAAGTCTATAATCCTTGTAGAAGGAGCTAACACTGTTAAAGTTAAGGCACAGGATAAAGCAGGCAACGTTTCTGATTACACACCAGAAACAACTAAGGTTATTACAATCGACTCAACATTACCAGAATTTGGAACAACAACAGTTTCAAGAGCAATCAGTAATGAAGACGTAACAATAAGCGGTACATTAACAGAAGCTAACATTGCAACATCCGAAGGATTTACAGTAACAGCAACATTGAACGGTGTAACAAAGACAGCAAGTGCTTCAACATTCGTTGTAACACCACCTGTTTCTGGAACAAATGAACCATGGTCAATTGTAGTAAAGAAAGATTCTGCTAACCACACAACAGACGGTCAGTGGAACTTTACAATTACAGCAAAAGACAAGGCAACAAATACTAAGTCTATTACTGCAACAACAACAATTGATACACGTGCACCAAACGTAGCAACAAATACTGTAGTTGACGGCTGGAAGAACAGCGATACTCAGACAATTACAGTACACATTGCAGATGACTTCGATGGCACAAATACACTTACAAATGTAAGCGGTATTCAGAAAGTAACATATACAATTACTGGCGACACAACAAAAGAAGAAACAGCAATGGCTGCCGGAAGTGTATATAATACTAACTATACAGATTACACAGCTACAGTAACACTCAACCCTGGCGAAAGCACAGTAACTGTTACTGCAACAGATAATGCAGGTAACTCTGTAGAAGTTGGTACATTCACTTACAACATTGATACAGTTAGACCAACAATTACTGGCGTTCAGGTTTACAAGTCTTCTGACAGTTCAACTAAGACAGAAATTGCTTTAAGCAACGAACCTGTAACAATCAGCGGTAAATTGACAGAAGCTAACCTTGCTGGAACAGACGGATTTACAGTTGCTGCAACAAAGGACGGTACTGCAGTTGCTGCAAGTGGTTCAACTTATGCAATAACAACAACTCCTTCAGCAGGAGAAAATAAGGATTGGGCAATTACACTCCTTTCTGCTTCAAACGACGGTGACTGGGAATTTACAATTACTGCTAAGGACGAAGCAGGCAATACAGCAAGTGTAACAAAGACAGTTACAATCGATACAATTGCACCTATTGCACTCGCAGATAACGATTCTGCTAAGCCGTTCCTTGTACTTAACCAGCAGCTCTACGCAGCAACCGGACATAACTGGTACAGACTTGAAACATTACCAGTAACTGGTTACTTCAACGAAACAGGCACTGGTATTGATACAGTTTACTTATATCTGTGGAACAAAGACCGCCAGACAAACAGTGTAGCAAAACCTTCAGATATAACTACAGGTAATGCAGACGTAACAACAGCACCTGCAGTTAATACAGGTACTCAGGTTTCTTACCAGGCATCTGTAAGCGGATTTGACGGTTCTAATGCAACAAATTACAACCAGCTCCTTGTACAGGCAGTAGATAAAGCCGGCAACAAGAGTACAATTGCTCAGTACAACATTTATGTTGACCAGACAGCTCCATCATTCAGTGCTAACTACTACTCATTCGACGGTGGCGCAACAATAAATGGAGTTAGCGGAACAATCCTCAGCAACCAGGCTAACGACATGATTCTCTACGGTACATTCAGTGATACAGACTCTGGCGTAGATGAACTTAATTTCAAGCTTGCAGGTAATGCATTCGACAGCAATGTAACAGTAACATACACAACAGCCGCAACTCTTGCAGATGTAGCAGACTTTACTGGCGCAACATATGCTGATTACGATTCTGCTAACATTACTTCAATAACAGGATGGAAGGCAGTAATTACTGGTACAGCAATTAATACAGGTGCATTTGCAGTAGTTCCAAAAGACTTGTCTGGTAACGGAGACTCAACACAGGTATTTACATTCAACGTAGATAAGAATTCTCCAACAATCAAATTGAATACACCGTTGACAAAACTGAGCGCTGTTTCAAGAAAGGATAACGGTGCTGAAGTTACAGCTCCTGCAACTGTAGATGCAACTGCAGCAGGAACAGACGTATATTCAATGAACGGTACAATTTCAATAGGCGGTACAGCAAACGATGACAACACATTAAGTTCTGTTGAATTGTACTACTCAACAACAGACAGCACTAAGTCAACAGACACAGCTGCCGGTAACTACAAATATGGAGATACATTAACAGCAGGTAACGCTTATACATGGAACTTTGCTAACATAAAGGCAAGTGAAGGTACAAAGATGCTTGACGGTACAACAACAGGTACAACTTATACACCGGCATCTCCAAACCCACTTACAATCTACTTCAAGGTTAAGGCAGTTGATACTGCAAACAACGTAACGGTAAATGTTTACCAGTACATAATTGACCCAGAAGCAGACCGCCCTGTTATCAAAGTATCTAATGTTGAAGCACCAACAGGTACTGCAGGCAATTATACATATCCATTGCTCAGAACAAAGACAATCTTCGGTAACATTGAAGATGACGATGGCGCAGTACAGGAATTGTATTACAGAAATTATCCAGCTGAATGGAATGCAGAAACAGCATACAGCAGATACGACTGGGTATACTCTACAGCAAACGCTAAGTTCTACATCTGTAAGGAAAATGCAGATGCAGGTACATTAGTATCAAATACAGCTAAGTGGGAAGAAGCAACAGAAGCAAGAATCCTCAGCGTATACAAACCTACAACAGCAGAAAATCGCGGATGGACAAGACTCACAGTTTCTAACGGAAGCTGGAACGGTGAATCAGATGCTCCAGACGGTAAGATTACATGGATCTTCTTTACAAAGGATGCTGTAGGCACAGAATTCTGTACATTGTTTGCAGACAATCCACTCCAGCGTACAAAGATCTTCTACAGCAATTCAACAGTTGCAGTAGATGATACAGTCGGATTGACATTCAACGCAGATACAACATCTCCGGTAATCGAAAAAATTGAAATTGCACGTGAAGCAACAACATTCACAACACCAGCAGCATCTTACACACCGTCAGAACCTGAAGCAAACGGTGCAACAGGCTGGACAGAAACAAACGGTACATACTTTGGCGGTAACTACGGCAATCTTTACGTAAGGATAACAGTAGAAGAAGCAAATGAACTTGCAGCTTCTCCTGTAGAAATTAAGCTTAACCAGACAACTGTAACTCCATCTATTGCACAGACAAGCAGTAATAATGGAATATATACTTATGTTGCAGGTCCAATTGACTTAACAGCACAGGCAGACGGAAACACAACTGTTACAGTTACAGTAATTGATAAAGCCGGAACAAAGGGTCAGTCTTCTAAGAGCATCAACGTAGATAACACAGCTCCAACAGTAAGAATTGACTACCCTGGAACAGCCTTAGCTGATGCTGTAATCAATACAGTAAACGTTTCTGGTGCAGCAACAGATAATGCAGGTGGTAGTTCAGTAAAGACAATCAAGTGGGCAATTCCTACAAAAGCAGAAGTTGCAGCAGGTGATGTTGATTCAGAATACGCAGGTTGGACAACAATAAGCGGTGCTTCTTCAATTTCAATTGCATTTACTGAAACAACAAAGGGTCTTCCAAATTGTGCTATGACTTATGGTAGCTCAGCTTATTCAGACCTTTATCCGGGTACAACAGAACAGCAGGGTATTTACTGTGTTCCAGTTTACTTCTATGTAGAAGATACTCTTGGTAACTATACAATTGATGACAGCAAGTACTTTGTAGTTGATACACTCGCCGGTAGACCAAAGGCAGAAATTATTACTCCAGCCAAAGGTGAAAACGGAGCTGATCCAACAGCCGGTGGTAAGTTCCCGATTGCAGGTAGTGCTACAGACGATGTTGCTGTAAGAAGCGTACGTCTCCAGATAGATGTTAACAACGACGGTGCATTTACAGGTGCAGACTACGACTCACTCATAGATTCAACAAAGTGGGGTTATGTAGAAGGAACGAATATTTTTGCAGCTAATTACCATAAACCTGCAGCAGGAAGTAAGTATGATCACCTCTTGACATATTACACAGACAGTACTGGTTCTACAACATGCAATACAACTGGTTGGGAAGAAGGTATAACAGATGTTCAGAATTACTACATCTTTGAAGACTGGTACATTCTTGCTTCAGGTACAAACAGCTGGAAGATTACATTTGATTCTACAAAGCTTGGAAAGTATAATGATGCAGTAGAAGGTAAAGAAAAGACAGTTCCTATAAAGATTAGGGTATGTGCATACGATGATGCTGATCAGACTCGTGGCTGGACAGAAGCAATGACAATTAAGATTGATGCCGACGCTCCACAGGTTACAGACATGAAGCTTGTTCAGTTCGCATCAGACGGAACAACAGTTGCAGTAGAAAGAGAATACACAACTGACATGTACATAAGCAAGAACAACACAATTAGTGACTGGTATGTTGTAGCAACATTAACAGACGACCAGGGTATTAGTGAAATTCTTAGTATTAACAATAACGGTCTCAACAGGGCAGGTTATGCAGCTCTTGAAGAAACTGTACTTGAAAATGAAGGTACAAGCGATACTTTAGACTGGTTCAGCAATGTAGGAACAGCAGAAGTTGATGTAAAGATTCCTATTATTACTTCTGACGACGGTACTGTTGACTACACAATACAGTTTATGGACAACATGAGTCATATGGCTCAAATGAACATAAGGCTCAACATTGACTCTACAGCTCCATCTATGTTCAATACAACAGGCAATCCAATTTCAGACGGAAGCCAGTTTGTTTCAGGTGGTGAAAGTTCATTCAGGCTTATGAACGACGGTATTCAGGTAAGCGGCGGTAACCCTGTAAAGAATAATTCTGGTGTTTACACATTCGGCGACTCTGTTCAGGAAGCAGGAAGCGGCTTAGACTTCATTGCATTCTACTTTGAACGTATTCCGGACAATATAACTGCAGAAAATCCTTCACGTGTATACAACCCTGTAACACATGTTAATTCAAGCAAAGTAAACGATTGGGCTCTTGATGACCGCAGAACAAACATTTCTGAAGGAAAGAATTCTGCAAATGCTGCAGACGGAGACTTCTATATTAACAGTGAAGGTCTTGCAGTACTCAAGGTAGTTGACTCTTCAAGAGATACAGAAGATAAGATTAAATCTGATCTTATTAAGAACAATAATAACATCCGTGTTGGCGGAAAGGTTAAGATTGGTGGTGCTTACCGCAAGATTACTTCAGTTGATTATACAAACGGTATTGCTTACATAAGTCCAAGTGTAAGTACATCATTCTCAGATGCAGAATTTGCATACGCTCTTATCGTTGACCACCAGATTAAGGAAGGTCCTTCTTCTACAGCAACTGGCTGGGATTACACAACAGTAGACAACGATGATGGCGACGGTTTAATTGAATCTATTACAACAGTAGGTTCTGTATACAACTGGACTGCAAGCATCCTTTCTGACAACATAAAAGACGGTAGAATCCAGATTCACGTAGTTGCAGCCGACCTTGCCGGTAACTTCAACCATGCATATGTAGACACTTATGTTAAGAATCACGCTCCAAGAATGACAAAGTTCCTTCTTGGTACAGACCTTGACGGTAACGGTACATACGACTTTGATGCAAAAGAAGACATTGAACAGAATGCTCGTTACGATGAAGACAACACAGCAAGCGGTAAGATGTTCGGTGAATTCGTTTACTACTCAACAATGGACAGCAACAAGAACGGTAAGTCTGACGTAATGATTGACACACTCAATGGAGCTCCAATTGACACAGACACAGCATTCATTATTAAGAATGGTATGGCTGTAATTCCGGAATTTGTTGGTGACGTAAACGGTGCCCTCTGGTACAAGGTAACAAATGGTGACAAGGCAACAATTTCTGCTGCAGGTGCAACACAGTTTGATATTGCAACAGAACCAGGCTGTTCAGCAGGAGCTACTAATTTAAAGACAAAGGCACTGCTTACATCAACTTATGTTAAAGACAGAAATGTTTCTACTGGCAAACAGGGTATTGCAGCTTACATAGGTGATGCCGGTGGTGTAATCATGGCAAACGGCAGCAATGAAATACCAGCTGATACAAAGACTTCTGCAACAAGTGTTGGCTTAACTTACATGTCATTTACATTCTGGGATGAAACAGAAGAAACAACTCGTGGTAACGACTCACAGTTTGCTCTCCTTAAGTTCCCTGTAGTAATTGACCAGACAGATGACATTGCTCCAAATGCAGTAATTGATCCGTTCTTCTGGAAACAGGCAGGTGCCGATGCAGACGGTATCCCATACAACAGCTTGTATCAGGGCAAACTTGCTAATGGACATATTGAACTTGAAGAAGACTGGACTCACTCTTCTATCTATGATGCAACAGCAACAGGAGGTGTTGAAGATAAAGACCCTAAGGTTTCTGGTATTATCAGAGTAACAGGTAGGGCATTTGATGATACACGCCTTGCAAAGATTAACGTATCTGTTGACGGATTTAGCTTTGAAAGTGGAACAGCAGGTGCTTCAACAACATTAAGTACATTCGCAACAAATGCAACTACAGGAAAAGTTGAATGGTCAAGCATTGATAAGCTTACTTCAGACGGATACAAGTTCACAGTTGACAATGGCGACGGTGTAACAATTAACGGTCACGAAGTAACTTGGGAACTTGTTCTTGATACAAGCAAGGTTGCAAACATGGCTGCTGCCGACGTTAAGATTCAGGTTACTGCAGTTGATGCATCTTCTGCATCAGGCAGAGAATCTTCTTCTTCAACATCACAGACTGCTGCAACAAGAAGTAAGGTAGCTGTAACTCTTGAAGACAATACATTACCTGCAACAACATGGGATAAGGGAACAGGCGACGTAGTTTCTTACGAAAAGATTAGCGGCACAGTATATAAGTCAACAATAACAGAAACACCTTACTACAAGGTTGATATTGTTCCTTATATTACAAAGGTAACAACAATTCTTTCTAACAAGAAGAAGAACAATGCTTCTGTATACAACAGAACTGCAAGAGGCCACTACCCTGTAATGGATACCGAAACACTTACACTCGACGGCTTCAATATTCCAACTGCAGATAAGACAGTTGCAGTGAGCGATATTTCAACTTCAGGACCGTTAAACAGAACAGTTAACGGAATTACAACATTGAACAACAGCAACTGGAATGACGCCCGCGGTTCTTACACAGGTACAGTAGATGCTTCTGTAGCTGAAATTGGTGACGAAGACATTTACGAAAACTGGTATAACCGTACACCAAACGGCGACAACAACGATAATCTTAACGATGATGTTTGGTTAGACATCTATCATGTAAAGGATGGTGCTTATCCAGTTCGTGGTAACCTTACTGAGCCTGTAATGCGTGTAAATCCTTCTAATGACCAGCTTGGATTTGCCTTTGCAAACGGTTCTGATACATTCAGTTTCCCAACAAAAGATAACTCTACAAACAGGTGGATGATTAACTATGCAGACTTCACAGGAATAAGTATGGCATTCGATAATTATGGTAATGCAGTCGGAACCTTCGTTGGACTTGATACAGAACCAAACTCTGGTAAATCAGGAAAGATGGGACTTGTATACAGTCCATGGGGCGCACAAAATCTTGGAGCTACAACATCATATTCTCAGCAACAAATGGATTACAGTTTCCATGGTGGCAATTCCCTTGTAATAGATTCAATTGGTATTCCTGCTAATACTATGGTTAACGGAGAAGAAATTTCTTCTGTTCTTATAGACGTTCATAAAATAAGGCATCCTTCAATTGCTGTTCTTTCCGGAGAAACAGAAGGCGATAATTATGTAGCACTTGCATACTATGATGACGATTTCCAGCAGATTCGCTTTAAGTATGGACATATGACAAGTACAACGAAAGCTAATTTTGGTGATTTTGTTTCTTGGAGTAATGCAAGTGGTAGTGTAAACAGTTTCACACCAGGTGCCGATGAGTTTGAACTTCTTGCTGGTATGGAAGGAAATAGTACAGGAAAAACAAATATTTCTGCAGGAGAATGGGTTTCTGTTGACTTTGTACCTGGCGCAATTACTGCTACAACACCTCATCATGATCCTCTTTATAGAGATGCAACTCCATTACAGCTTTCAGCAGCAGCTAACCAGATTGTGTCCGTAAGTAGTTATCAACGTTCTGGAAATTGGAACAATTATACATATCGTATTAATTGTACACAGAATAATGATATTGGAAATAATACCGCTGTAACGTTCTATGATGCAAATTATAATAAAATAGGTACAGCAACGGTTAATTCTTGGAATGGCGGTGGTTATTATCAATTGACGGGTGCACCATCAATGCTGAATAATCAGAATACAAACAATATTAAGTATATGTTAAAGTCAACCAGAGAAGGTTATGTTCAGGAGCTGTACGGTTATAACGATTGGGTTGAAATAACAAGAGATCCACTTCAGGGTGTTGTAGCTGTATGGTTTGATGGAACAGACTGCTGGTATTCTTACAAGACTGATTTGTCTAAAGATGCAAATGTAAACTGTACAGATACTGGTTGGGCTGAACCAAAGATTATTTTCTCTAACGGTGGTGAATATTGTAAGGTTAAGGTAGATGCTGATTGTGGTATTCATATTGCAGCTTACGATACAGACAATGCTGACCTTAAATATGCTTACTTAAGTTCTTATAATGCTGCTTACACAGAAGAAACAGATGCTGTAACAGTTGATGCCTATGCAATTACCGGTACAGAAATCATGCTTGATGTAGTTAAAGAAAATGGAAAGAATATTCCATACATCAGTTACTATGCTCCTTCTATCCAAAGAGTAAAGATGGCACATCTCCTTGTTCCAGAAAGTGGTGTAATGAACTACAAGGCTCATGGTGCAGATGCAAGTACAGAAAAGCTTACTGGAAACTGGGAAATTACTGTAATTCCTACAGAAAGCAAGATTCTTGATGACTACACAAATATTGGTCTGTTCAAGGATGAAAACGGTAACTTAAAGTCTACCGTTAATACTGATACAGATAGTAATATTGGATTAGGAGTTAATAACCGTGAACAGAAGTGTTATGGTAATGGTACAAATAATCCTGTTATCAGTTATGCCGTTAAGAAATCAAACTGTGGTGCAATCGAAGTTGCTCAGATGAAGTAATTTTCATAACATGTGGCTGTCCGCTGGACGGGCAGTCAGCTATACTAAATGAAGCCGCCGGTGGTTCGCACTTAGCAAAAAGCGCAGACCGCCGGCGGTTTTTTTTGTTTACAGACAATAGCAAATATGTGTATATGTACAGGTTCTTTTGTTGATTAATAATGATTAACAAGATAAAATATAATATTGCATTATAATTAATGTATTGGTTTATAGAAGGAATGAGTTTTATAAAAAAGTCTTTGTTCTTTGTACTTGTATTATTGTGTCCTGCTTCTTTGTTTTCCCAACAGAATAAAGATTCTGCAAAATTAATTGTTAAAGAAAAGTCTCAGATAAATGCGCTGGCTGTTAGTGCGGAGTCAAGTCTTTTGCTCGAAGCCACAGGTAATTCCGTAGTGCTGTGGAATGCAGTAACTTTGCAGAAACTGCATACATTCACTGGTTTTTCTTCGCCGGTAACACAAATTAAATTCAATAAAAATTCAGATTTGTTTTTGACTGTTGCGCAGGATAATACTGTTTCAGTTTACAGTCTGTCTGATTATAAAGAAATATTTTCTTTGCCTTCTTATGTTAACGGAAAAAGTATTGGCGCTTCATTTTCTGCTGACGGGCGTTCTGTATTTGCTTCAACAGATGGTGTTAATGTAGATTCTTATTTTCTTCTTCTTTATACAAGGGATTTTATTTCACAGAATATCTGCAGTCATGGCGATACTGTTTATTCAATTGATGTTAACAAAAATAATTTTATGATTACTGCAGGCCTTGATGAAATGATTCAGATTTATGATATAAAGAACGGCCTTAGCCTTTATTCAATTCCTGTATATACGGCGGATTTTTTTCCTGCTGTTTTTTCTGCTGACGGTAATTCCTTTGTGTGTGCTGAATCAGAAGATACGCTGACTTTACGGGATTTAAATGGAAATGTTCTTCTGCGCATAAGTGATGATGATTTGTTTACGCAGAAAATTTCTTTTTCTTCAGACGGAAAGTATCTGGCGGCGCTTTTACAAAATGGGGCTGTACGGATTTTTGATTTAAGAACGGGATTTGCTGATTCTACTTTGGATGTTCCGGTTACTGGTGCGGCTTCCGGTAGTGCGGATGATGCTGACGGTTTGCTGGATTCTGTTTGTGACATTCAATTTGCTGACGGTAGCAATGCGGTTTTTGTTTGTACTGCAGGCGGTTTGCTTTACAGGTGCGCTGTGGGGGATAGTGCTGACGGTTTAAAAGCGCCGCCTCAAGCAGTGTCTGTTGCGCAAAGAGATTCTTTGGGGGAAGAGACGGACGGTTCTGCAAAACAGGCTGATTCTGCGCAAGAGAGTGTGGCTTCTGCGAACGACGCTGTTTCTTCTGCAGATACGGTGCCTTCTGACGCAACAGGCCCACGTGCTGCTCCACCTGCTGCAACTTCTCGCGGAAAAAAGGCTTCTTCTAAAAAGGGAAATACTTTTTCGGAAAACTTAAACGGTAATCTTCCTTCTTCAACATTCTTTATTGGTGCTGGTTACACTATAATTCCGTCTCAATTATATATTGGCGATTTTGATTTGGATTTAAGTTTTCAAAAATACTTTAGTGATTTACACGCATCTTTCGGTTTTGATTTGAACGGCGGTTTTGCTTTACCAGGCGAGAAATTTCCGTATAAGTATATGCTGCTTGACGGTAAGTATACGGAAGCTCCATGGCTTTACACAATCAAGCCTTCTGTAACTGTAGGAGTTCAGGCTATCAGCAAAAACGGTAACAGAATATTCTTTGATGTACTGGCAGGTCCTTCAATAAGATTCATCTGGAACAACAGCGTAAAGGGGTGCATTATTACAAAACCTGTTTACAGTTACAACATAGGTCTTTCTGCTGGTGTTGACTTTCACGGGCTTACACTCAAGGCTTGTTTGGCTTACAACATGCAGGTTGAATTTCAGCCTTCAGCACAAGCAGGCTATACTGTAAAATTTTTCAAAAAGGAGGTTGAATAATGAAAGTGTTTAAAATTCTTTTTCTGACAGCAGTTATTCTTTTTACATTTGCATTTGTTTCGTGCAATAATCCTTCTCTTGAAGATATGGTTAAAGAGTATAATTCAATTTTTGATGTTAATAAAACCGGTACTGGTTCAGATGATAAACATGCAGCTGTTTTTTTTAACGAAATGCCTGCATATGATTTTGTTATGAATACGAGTTATTCGTAAAAATATATTTAGGAGAAGATGATGAAAAAGTTTTCATTATTGGTAAGCACAATTCTTTGTGCATTATTGTTGGCTTCCTGTAATATGATTTCGAATGTTGGTTATGTTACTGGAGAAAAAGGTAAATCTACTTTAACACTTAGCGTTGCTTCATTTATTCCGTCAAGAACTGTTTTGCCGAATGACTGGATTGAACCAAGAAAGGAAGGCTTGAAGTATAAGCTTACTGGTTCTAAAACAGCTGCTGGTTCAAACGAAATTAATGGCTCAAATATTTTTACATGGGATCAGCTTAAGAACGGTACTGCTGTAATCGATCTTGATCCTGTAATTTGGTATCTGGTTCTTACTGCATATCAGTATGATGCTTCTGGTAATTTAACTGAAGCTGCTTTAGCTTCTCCACAGACAACTGTTGACTTAACAGGTGGCAGCACTTCACAGACATTTGCCCTTGCTGCAGTTGACTCAACAGATGCTACTGGTGATGTAGAATTTACTGTTACTTTCCCTAAGCCAGAACGCTTTGCAAAAGTTACATACGGTCTTTATACATCAAGTGATTTCTCTGCTTCAACTTTAGTAACTGGCGCAACTGAAGTAACAACAAATGATGCTGATCTTACTGTAGTTAATGCTGCTCAGAACAAATACAAAATTTCATATTCAGCAAGCGGAATTAAAGCTGCTAAGGAAAACATGTGGGTTAAGGCTGCATTCTACAATGATGCAAATAAGTGTATCGGTTTCTTTGCAGAAGATGTTTGGGTAGACGGTGGTAACCTTTCTTCAAAGAATTTCACTCTTGATGAAAAATTCTTTAACACTGATCCTGATCCTGTTACTAACTTTGCAGTTTCTTACAGTTACAATCAGAATGGTTTGAATCCGGCTGAATTTGAATTCGAACAGGATGTTGCAAACTATTACTTTGTTACATTTACTTGGACGAAAAATTCAAACAACGAAACAGGCTTTGAGCTTATTATTGATAACGGTACTGGTATGCAGACACTTGCTATTCCGGCTTCAACAGAATCATTTGCAGTGCCTATAGATTTTACAACAGGAACAGTTTACTCTGCTAAGCTTCGTGCTGTTAACAGTTTCTCTAAAGCAAGTAATTCTGATAGTGAAAACTTTGCTGAAATTCCTGAAATATGTCTTTATACAGTTACTTATAATCTCAACAACGGTATTGTTAAGGCTGGCAATGATTCAGAAACAACTGCCGGTTATGAGTCTTATGTTGTTCCATATGTTAAGTCTGCTTCAGCTGTAGCTCTTATGTCTGCTGATACTTCTGCATTCCCATATGTTTACAGAACAGGTTATAACTTTGTTGAATGGAATGACGGAACTTCTGCTGTAACTGAGGTTGCTGCTGATAACTCAGTAAATGTTGTTGTTAACGCTGTATGGTCTTCTACTTTAGGAATCAATGCTTCATTCCCAACTTACGGTGGTTATGATACTCAGTTAGTTAACGCTACTGGCGAATATCTGGAAGTTAACGGTGTTCTCCTTAATGGTGAAACAAGAGCTTCTGTTACTCTTACTGCTTCTGCTGCAGCCTCTGATGTTGCTTATACAGTTTATGACAATGTTGATTATTCAACTGTGCTTTATTCAGTAGCAGCCGGAGAAAGTTTCAACTGGATCATAACAGACGAAAGCGATGCAGATTCAGATAACTGGTTGTACAGAACAGGCTCTTACAGAGTTGCAGTATCTGGTACTGTAAACGGCGCAACAGTAACAGGTAATTTCTATATTAAGGTTATCAGATAGTATTTTCTTACTGTAATGCTTTTTGCAAAAGGCCTCGCCCCAACCGGCGGGGTCTTTTTTTTGCAGAAAGTGCTTTTGGTGCCCAACGCCGCTCGCTCGTCAGCGCCAGTTCGCAGAGAAAATACATATCCGGCGGAGAGTTTCGCTCAGCAAATAAGTAATTCTCCCCAACCGCCGCACCTCATGCGCTGCTTTGCAGAGAAAATACATATCCAGGGCACAATTTTGCTTAGCAGATATGTAATTCTTCCCAACAGTCCACCCGCCAGCGCCAGTTCGCAAAGAAAATACATATCCCAGGCGCAATTTGGCTCAGCAGATATGTAAATTGCAAAACCCGCCAGCCCGCCAGCACTGCTTTGCAGAGAAAATACATATCTTAGGCGTAGTATTGCTCAGCAGATATGTAAATATGTCCAACCGTCGCCCTCTCTAGCACCAGTCTGCGAAGAAAATACATATCCGGCGGAGAGTTTCGCTTAGCAGATATGTAAATCGCATAAACCGCTCGCCCGCCAGCGCCAGTTC
>JAZUKU010000234.1:0-12993 GCA_045643485.1 Treponema sp.
GTCCGGCAGAAGAAGTTCTTCACGGACATCTAAAACCTGAGGGGTCTGTCCCCTCTGTTCAAGAATAATCTTCTGACCGTCAAATTTGACGTTTGCCTTGAAAAACTGGCCTTCTTTAAGGGGAATATTGCTTTTTACGGAATATCTGCTGCCACCAAAGCTTACGGTGTACGAACCATCGCCGTTATCGTGCAGCACTTTTACAGAAACGACACTGCCTCCGCCAGCAGTATTGTTTACGCTAACGGAGGCAGTTGAATGAGCTTTAATGTACTGTGAAGTACTTATACTCATAAAGTTTTATGAAGAAAAATTATTTGTTTTCTTCAGCTGGTGCTTCTGCTGCCGGAGCTGCTGCAGGTGCTTCTACAGCTGCTTCTCTTCTTGCCTTTGCACCAAGAAGTTCCTTAACCTTAGAAGCCTTACCAACTTTATCACGGATGTAATAAAGCTTAGCACGGCGTACTTTACCTGGGCGAACAACTTCTACTTTTGCAATGCGTGGGCTGTTGATTGGGAATACACGTTCTACACCAACGCCATAGCTGATCTTGCGAACAGTAAATGTCTTGCTTACACCAGTATTCTTAATGCAGATTACGAGTCCTTCATAAACCTGGATACGTTCTGTTTTTCCTTCAATAATCTTGAAGAAAACTTTTACAGTATCGCCTACTTTGAAATTTTCAGCGTTTGGTTTTTTCTGCTGTTCTTCAATAGTTTTAATAAGATCCATTTTATTTCTCCTGGATTTTACGTCTTCTTCTCTTGCGGTCGTGCTTATAGTCAGCATGTTCTGCAAGTTCTTCGATCATCTTTTCGGCTTCTGAAGTGAGAGTTCCCTGAAGTCTTGCCTGAACGATCAGATCCGGTCTGTTCATAAGCGTTTTCTGGAGGCTCTTTTTCAGACGCCACTTTCGGATTTCTTCGTGGTTACCGTTTAACAAAACCTGCGGTACTTCCATGCCGTTATATACACTCGGCCGTGTATACTGCGGATATTCCAAAAGTCCGCCAGCAAAGCTTTCTTCGTCGAGTGATTCTTTTGTTATGACGTCTTCAACCAGTCTGTAGACACTGTCGATTATGACAGTTGCTGCTACTTCACCGCTTGACATTACGTAATCCCCGATGGAGATTTCGTCGTCTACGTAAGAATCAATTATTCTCTGGTCAATACCTTCGTATCTTCCACAGATTAATACGATTTCGTCTTTCTGACTAAGTTCCAAAGCTTTTTTCTGGGTAAAAGGCCTTCCGCTTGGCGTTACGTAAATAACGTGCTTTTTGTAAGCCTTTACACTGTCCAAAGCTTTTCCCAATGGTTCCGGCAAAAGTAATTGTCCGGCTCCACCGCCATAGGTTGCGTCGTCACATGTCTTGTGTCTATCAAAGGCAAAATCCCTGATATTCACTAAATCGTAAGCAATAATTCCCTTTTCTACCGCCTTTGCCATGATCGAAGTTTCAAAAAAGGCACGCGGTATTTCTGGAAATAAGGTCAGCACAGTAAATTTCATGGAATTACTCCAGAATCCAGAGGTGCATCAGAAGCATATTCCTGTTTTTAACATCAACTGTTCCCCAGAATTCATTGTTGAACGGAACATATACCGTTCTAAGCTTTCCTTCTGAAGTCTTTTTAACATTCTCTTTCAGAAACATACAACCCTCGGACAGCGAAATCTCTACAAGATAACCTGATCCGCCTTCCAATACGTCTGTGACTGTTCCAACAACAGTTTGTTCTGCTGCCGGTGCGGTACTACCCGCCGTTTCCTTTACATCAAAACCAGCTTCTTCAAGAGCTTTGTCTGATGCTGTAACTGAACACCCCTTGAGGTCTTCAATGTACCACTCATCCTTCTGCAGAGGATGTGCATTCTTTCGCGGAACTACGATATTCCACCTGTTGTATTTTGCAGCTTCTTCAGGTGTATTTATTCCTGCGACTTTCATAAACAGTGTTCCGGTTCCTATTGAAGTCCGTTCGACCTTACACTTTTTACTGACCGTTCCATCTGTCAAAGTTACTTCTTCCATATCCGCAAAATGTGAATACTCGCCGGAAGTACTTTCTACCTTAAATTCGCCCGTAATTCCATGGGAACCACGTACGATACCAACAATAAACTGCTCTGTCATCAGTCCAGAATTTCCAGGCTGTAGTGCTTTCCTTCTTTTGTAGCAGAAGCACTCAATACTGTACGAAGAGCTTTAGCAATACGACCGTATTTGCCGATAACCTTACCAATATCGCCCTGGGCTACGCTTAACTGAAGAACAGGTCCGCGTTCACCTTCGGTTTCTGTTACAGAGACTGCATTAGGATCATCGACCAGAGATTTTGCAATGTATTCAATCAGGTCTTTTACCATTCCCTATGCCCCCCTTTTTAATTATTTGGTAAGTTCTTTACCTTTTACTGACAAGCCTTTTGTATTGAAAATCTTCTTTACAATAGGAGTTGGCTGTGCACCAACACTGAGCCAGTACTTAGCGCGTTCTGCATCGAAAGCAACCTGTGTTTCTACAGGATTGATTGGGTTGTACTGTCCGATTTCGTCAACACAAACACCGTCACGAGGCTTTCTGCTATCCTGAACAACGATACGATAGAATGGGCGCTTTTTAGTACCAAACTTCTTAAGTCTGATTTTTACCACTTGGTTTCCTCCATTAGTTCTTTCTCGAACGGGCAAAAGAACTAAAATGACATACTTATCCACACTAAACAGTGTGACGAGATAATTTATACTAAAATAAGGAAATAATCAATAGATTACGGGCTTAAAACAGAGAATTTATCGCTCGTTGAAACGCCTTAGGAATGATTTTGTACGCTCTTCCTGAGGGTTGTTTATTACGTCAGAAGGAATTCCCTGCTCCACAATTACGCCGCCGTCCATGAATATGATGTGGTCGCTTGTATCACGGGCAAATGCCATTTCGTGAGTTACTACAACCATTGTCATCTTTTCCTGTGCAAGTTCACGGATTACAGCCAATATTTCGCCAGTAAGCTCAGGGTCAAGGGCAGAAGTTGGTTCGTCAAAGAAAAGTACTTCAGGCTTAAGGGCAAGCGCTCTTGCTATGCTTACGCGCTGCTGCTGACCGCCGGAAAGTTCGCACGGATATGAGTTTGCCTTGCTTTCAAGGTTCATTTTCTTAAGGAGCTCAAATGCAGTCTGTTCAGCTTCTTCCTTTGACTTGTTAAGTACAATACGCTGGGCTTCGGTAATGTTCCTGAGTACTGAAAAATGAGGAAAAAGGTTGAAATTCTGGAAAACAAGACCTACGTTAAGGCCGATTTTGCGCAGTTCATCCTTTTCTGCATAAATTCCGTCCTTTACCATGCTGCTGCCGCATATTGAAATGCTGCCGCCTGTAACCTGTTCAAGCTGAGTGATGCATCTTAACAGGGTTGACTTGCCGCTTCCTGAAGGGCCGATTATGCCAAGAATGTCTCCCTTGTGCACTGTAAACGAAATGTCTTTTATAACTTCGAGGCTGCCAAAAGATTTGCTTAAATTTTCGACTTTAATTACTTCATTTGTAGTATTCAAGTTTCTTCTCCACTTTATCAAATGCTTTTGAAACAAACCAGTTCATTATGAAATAGAAAATGCCAGCTATGAAAAGAGGCATTGTACTTACAAGACGTCCGCTCTGTGTCTGTGCAATATGGAACAGTTCACTAACGCCAAGAACCTGTACTAAGGCTGTATCCTTTACGAGAGTGATTACTTCGTTGCCCATTGCAGGAATTATTCTTTTTACAACCTGCGGCAATACGATTCTGAAAAAGGTCTGCACTTTTGTAAATCCCAGAACTTTTGCAGCTTCGTACTGACCGACCGGAATTGACTGAATGCCGCCGCGGTAAATTTCTGCAAAATATGCTGCATAATTTATTACCATTGCAACAATTGCTGCAGTAAAGCGGTTAAAGCCTATTCCGCCAAAAAGAAGCGGTGGTGCAAAATATACGAAAATAAGCTGAAGCATCAACGGTGTGCCGCGTATGATAAGCAGGAATACGTTTGTAATCTTTGCAAGCAGCTTGAACTTAGACATTCTTCCAAGACAGATTACCAGAGCAAGCGGTAATGCAAAAAGAAGTGTCAGTCCGAATACTTCAAGCGTAATACCGGTACTCTTAAGCATTATCATCATAAGCTTACCAACTTTGAGTCGTGTAAAATATGCAGTCAATGAATTAAGCATTAGAGTACCTGTATTAAGAATTATGTTTTATTTACCAATTACAGTAATGTCTGTACCGAACCATTTTTCGCTGATTTTAGCTACAGTTCCGTCAGCAGCCATTGCTTCGAGTGTCTTCTGAACTTCATTTGCAAGAGCGAAATTGCCTTTCTTGAATGCAATGCCGTACTGTTCAGGAGCGAGGCTTTCGTTAAGTACCTTGAATGGCTTGCCTGTTGTTGTAATGCTGTAGTTTGCAACGATTAAATCCATTACTACACCGTCGATTCTCTTGATTTCGAGGTCGTTGAGTGCTGTGATGTTTTCGTTGAATTCAACTACTTCCTTAAGGCTGTCCTTGAATTTTGGAGCATCATCAAGTGCATCCTGTGCAGAAGAACCAGACTGAATTCCTACTGTCTTTCCTGCGAGGTCAGCGAGTGTATTGTAACCGCTGTCTGCCCTTACTACTACAACCTGTGCGTTGTTAAGGTAAGGCTTAGACATTGTCATTGCGTTTTCACGTTCTTCAGTAATTGTAAGTCCGTTCCAGATACAGTCAATCTTTGCATTTGAAAGTTCCTGTTCCTTTGCATCCCAGTCGATTGGCTGGCAGATAAGTTTTACGCCAAGACGGCTGCATACTTCGCGTGCAAGATCAATATCAAAACCAACGATTTCATTGTTTTCGTTGCGATATCCCAATGGTGGGAAAGAGTCATCAAGACCAAGAATAAATGTTCCCTTTGCCTTCAAGTCATCAAGTGATGTATCACCTTTTGATGCATCCTTTTTACCGCCTGCAAAAACAGAAGCTGTTAATGTGAGGGCAATAAGAACTGTCAGTAATTTTTTCATTTTTATACCTCTGGACAAATAAATATGAATAGAGTTTAACGGTATTTTTCAAAAAAAACAATGGATTTTCTATTTTCTGATGACAGACATATTGCGTCCGAACCATTTTACAGAGATTTTTCTTACAGTACCATCAACTTCCATGTCATCAAGTTTTTTCTGTACTTCATCCCTGAGCTTAAGGTTATCCTTTCTGAACGCAACGCCAATTTTTTCAGCAGAAAGAACACTGTCGATTATACGCAAAGGCATTTCTTCATAACGGATAAGGTAATTTGCAAAAAGATAATCTATTACGATTGCTTCTATTTCGTGATTAGTAAGGGCATTTACTGCAATTATGTTGTCATTGTAGCCTATTGTTTCAGCAAGTATTTTCTTAAAGTCAGGATCCTTGTCGAATGCAAGAAAAGCCGTAGATCCAAGCTGATAACCTACTGATTTTCCGGAAAGACTCTTAAGGTCATAATATTCTGAATCTTCGTTTACAAGAATGATGTAATAATTATTTAAATAAGGTTCTGTACATGCCATTAAGTCCGAACGCATATCGTTTAACGAAAAGCCGCTCCACAGACAGTCTATGTTTCCCGTATTGAGCTCAAATTCCTTTTCTTTCCAGACTATCGGTTTACAGACAAGCTCTACTCCCATTCGGAAAGCAACTTCTTTTGCAAGGTCTATATCGTAACCGGTAATGTTACCTTCTTTGTCGTAAAAGCCCAGCGGCGGAAAAGCATCATCAATTCCTATTACAAATTTGCCTTTTTCAAGGATATCTTCGAGAGACCTGTCTTCTTCAAGAACAGGAGCAGTTACAGTTTTTTGCTTTTTGCATGAAACTGATGTGAAAAGAAAAACTGTCAGAATTAAAAAGAAAACGTTTTTTTTCATAGTTGTTTATTCGGCTGCCTTTGTATTTTTGCGGCAGAAATTATTCAGATTCCTTATCTGCTTTTTTACAGTTACAGCAGAAGGTCCTCCGGTTGTTTTTCTTGCGTTTACACAAGCCTTTGGTGTTATCTTTTCGTATATGTCTTCTTCGATAAGGTTTGAACAAAGCTGCAGTTCTTCAATGCACAAGTCTTCGATTTTGTCGAGACCTGCATCTATTGCCATTCTTACTGTCTTTGCTGCTACACCGTGTGCTGTTCTGAAAGGAAGTCCTTTTCTTACAAGATAGTCAGCTACATCTGTTGCATTTGCAAAACCGCCTTCACAGCTTGCAGCCATTTTGTCTTTATTCCATTTTGCTGAAGAAATCATTGCTGTGAATACGGTAAGACATGTTGAACAAGTGTCGAGTGCGTCAAACAATGAAGCCTTGTCTTCCTGCATGTCGCGGTCATAAGCCAGCGGTAAGCCTTTTACCATTGTAAGAAGTGCAATAAGGTCTCCGTAAACTTTTCCTGTTCTTCCGCGGATTAATTCTGCAAAGTCAGGATTCTTTTTCTGAGGCATTATTGATGAACCTGTAGACCATTTTTCGCTTAAGTCAATAAAGCCGAATTCTGTTGTTGACCACAATACGATTTCTTCGCACATGCGGCTTAAGTGTGACTGAAGCAATGCAAAGTCTGAAGCAAATTCAATGCAGTAGTCACGGTCAGAAACGCTGTCGAGGGAATTTTCAGTTACTCCGTCAAAGCCCAGGCTTGCTGCAACCATTTCCCTGTTCAACGGAAGGCCGCTTCCTGCAAGTGCACCGCTTCCTAATGGAGAAAGGGCTACTCTCTTGAGGCTGTCTTCAAGACGCTGCCAGTCGCGTACAAGCATCTGACACCATGCACATAAATGCTGTGCGAGTGTTCCAGGCTGTGCGTGCTGCATGTGTGTGTAGCCTGTAAGAAGTGTATCTGTATTTTCAGAAGCAATGTCTGAAAGAGACTGTATCAAAGTAATTATCTGATTCTGAAGGCATGGAATTACGCGGCGAAGGTAAAGGCGTTCATCGAGTGCAATCTGGTCATTTCTTGAGCGGCCAGTGTGTACCTTTTTGCCTGGCTCACCTATTCTGTCTGTAAGTGTTGCTTCTACAAACGAATGAATGTCTTCTGCACTGTAATCTATTGCAAGCTTTCCGCTTTTCAAATCAACTTCGATTCCTTTAAGGCCCTTTACGATAAGTGCTGCTTCTTTTTTTGGAATTATGTTCTGTTCGCCAAGCATTGTTGCGTGTGCAATTGAGCCGTGAATGTCATCAAGAGCCATTCTTTCGTCTACGTGAATTGATGTTTCAAATTCTACTGCAGCGGCATCCGGCCCTTCTGCAAAGCGTCCGCTCCATAATGCTTTATGATTGTCGTTTGTAATTGCGCTGTGCTTTTTGCTTACAGATTTCTGTTTTTTTGCATCCATTTTTCAATTCCTTTTGCTATGTCTTCGTCTATGTCGTGTTCAATGCGGCATGCGTTTTCTTCTGCCTGTTCCTTGCCTACGCCTGTAATTTTCTGCAGGAATTCAGTAAGCATTTCGTGACGGCTGAATATTTTTGCTGCCCTGTCTTTGCCTTTCTGCGTAAGTTCAATAATGCCGGCCTTACCTATTGTAATGAAGCCCTTCTCTACAAGAATACCCATTGCGCGGCTTACGCTTGGTTTTGAAACGTCAAGCTTTTTTGCAACGTCTATTGAGCGGACAAATTCATTTTCTTTTTTCAGCATGAGGATTGCTTCCAGATAATCTTCACCTGATTCGTAAATGTCTGGCATATTGGTTTATTTTATATGTTTTTGTTTTTATATTCAATTATTTTGTTAAGGCAAATCAGCCTTTTAAGCCGCCTCTTGTTACGCCGCTGATTATGTATTTTCTTGTGACAATGAAAAGTATAATCATTGGAAGAACAACAACAGTTGATGCTGCCATTAAATATCCCGGGAAAGAGCCTGCTTCTGTAGTAAATACCTGTAAGCCGAACGGAAGTGTTCTTGAGTGAGAGTCGCTTGTTATGTATAAAGGCCACATGAAGCTGTTCCACGAAGAAAGTGCATTCAAAAGAATTATGGTAAACAGATACGGTTTTGCCATTGGAACCATTATGCGCCACAGAAACTTCCAGTTTGAAGCACCGTCAATCCTTGCAGAGTAATATATGCTGTCTGAAACTGTGTCAAAGAAATTGCGCAGTATGAAGACATAGAAAATATTGCTTATGAAAGGAATTATTAATGCCGTCCTTGTGTTGAAAAGGCCTATTTTAACTATTGTCGTATAGTTTGTAATTATGAGCATTTCGAACGGAATCATCATGAGGCTCAGCAGGAAAGAAAAAATCAGTTCCTTACCGGGAAAGTCAAGTCTTGAAAAGGCAAATGCGCCAAGTATAGTAACTGTTGTACACGCTGCTACATTTAGTACCATTACAAGTACTGAGTTTGCAAAATACCTTCCGAACGGTGCCATTGAAAAAGCTTTTGTAAAGTTATCAAACGAAAAATGTTCAGGGAAAAATACCGGCGGAAATTTTATTATTTCTTCGTGAGTTTTGAATGCGCACAGGAACATCCACACGAACGGGAATATCATTATTACAGAAAATACTGTGAGGACTAAATATATGAATGTTTTCCTTACTTTTTTTTCAATCATACCTTTATCCTCTTTTTTACAGAAAGCTGAATAAGCGTAAATACGAGTACGAAAACAAAAAGAATCATTGCGGCTGCGGCTGCTATTCCGTACTTGCGCTGTTCCATCATTGCATAGCGGATGTAGTAAACTACTGTATATAAATTGTAGTACGGTCCCGGCTTGCTGTTGAAAAGCGGATACAGTTCGCTGAATACCTTAAAACTTGAAATTGTATTTACTATGCTTACGAGGAAAATTGTCGGTGAAAGAAGCGGTACTGTAATGCGGAAGAAGATTCTTGCAGTCCCTGCACCGTCAACTCTTGCGGCTGTATAAAACTGTTCGTTTATGTTCTGCAGACCGGAAAGCATTAAGATTATTGTAAACGGAAGAATGTTCCATACACCGAATATTACAAGTGCTGCCAGAGAATATCTTGATTCAGTAAGCCAGCCTATTTTTGACGCGCCAAAGAACTGAAGTACGTAATTTATGATTCCGTAATTCTGATTGAACATAAGGCGCCATACAAGACCAACTGCTGTAACGCATGTAACCATAGGCATAAAGAATGCTGTCTGGAATATTGCGATTCCCTTTATTTTCTGATTCAAAAGATTTGCTATTACGATTGCAATTGCAGTGCTTACCGGAACTACGATGATTACGTAAAGAAGCGTATTTATCATTGCCTGTCGGAATTTTTCGTCAGCAAAAACTTCCTTGTAATTTTCAAGTCCCCAGCCTGAATAAATGTTGCGTAAGTATTTGTAATTTTCCTTGAAGCTCATGAGGAAAACGTTTATTACCGGATAAAGCGTAAAAATCAGTACGCCAATAAAAAACGGAAGGAGGTATAAAAACGGTTCCAGCTTTCTGTTTACTTTCACGCCAGCCTCTTGCCTGTTTCTTCTTCAAAAAGGAATACGCCTTTCTGCTTAAGGGAAAGATTTATTTCCTGTCCTTCTGCAATTTCGTAATCGCTTGAAAGGATTGTCCTTAATTCGATTAGTGATTTTTCAGAAGAATTCATATCTTTAGAAAGCGGATTTGCGTAAACGATGCGGTCCTTACCCATTTCGCTTATGCGGTCTGCCTTTACTGCAAATGTATTTTCGCCGGGTTTTTCGTTAAGTACAAAACTTTCAGGCCTTACTGCAAGAATTAACTTTTGACCGGCAGCAGGCTGTTCCTTTGGCGTAACATTCAGCTTTATTTCGCATGATGTATTTTCAATGCTGAGCACAATCTTTTCTGCTGAAATAATTTCCTTAACTGTACACGGAATGTTGTTTACGGGAGGATTTCCAATAAAGTCACTTACGAATTTGTTTACAGGGTTTACGTAAAGATTCTGACAGAGGCCTTCCTGTATAAAAAAGCCGTCTTTCATAAGCAGTATGCTGTCTGAAATTGACATTGCTTCTTCCTGGTCGTGTGTTACGAATACAGTCGTTACGCCAGTTTCCTTCTGGATACGCCTTATTTCTTCACGCATTTCAAGACGAAGACGTGCATCAAGATTTGACAGCGGTTCGTCCATTAATAAAAGTTCCGGAGATTTTACAAGAGCACGTGCTATTGCTACACGCTGCTGCTGTCCGCCGGAAAGTTCTGCGGGGTAACGCTTAAGGAGTGTGTCTATGTGTACAAGCTTTGCAATTTCTTCTGCTTTCTGAATGCGTTCCTGCTTTGGGATTTTCTTTATTTCAAGCGGGAAGCAGATGTTTTCAAGGACAGTCATATGCGGATACAGTGCGTAGTTCTGGAATACCATGCCTATGTTGCGCTTGTCGGGAGAAACTTTTGTTACGTCCTTTCCGTCGAACAATATGCTGCCTTCAGTTACGTCTGTAATTCCGCACATCATGTTGAGCAGAGTTGATTTTCCGCAGCCGGAAGGTCCAAGCAGGCATATGAGCTGACCGTCCGGTAATTCTGCAGAAAAATTGTTTACTGCTGTTGTTGAGCCGTATTTTTTTGTTACGTTCTTAAGCGTTACTTTCATTTAGTTTTATAAAATCAGCCCTGAAGAGCCTTGTTGCAGTCTTTTTCGAGTTTTTTAACAGCTTCTTCTGCTGAGATTTTTCCGTCAACTACATTGTTCAATGCTTCTACTACAATGTTTCTTATCTGAGCGGCACCCGGTACATTAGGGAATGAGCCTGAAGCAGAAAGGTTTGCATATACGCAAGGAAGTGCTGAAGTTGCAGGAAGGTTGTTGATGTATGCCTGGTAGTCAGCATCTTTTTCTGTAGTACCGTATGGTGAAATTGCTGAATTTGCCTTTGCCCATCCGCCGTTCATTTTTGGTGTCATGAAGAATTTTGCAAACTCGTATGCACCGCGGTCTACGTTTTTATTTCTGCTAAGGAATACAGGACCTCTGTTCCATGCTGTGTAGAATGAAACGCCGTTTGAAGTAGAAATCCATGGAGCCATTCCAAGTTCAGCACCGTTTAGCATAGTAATGTACTGGTCGTTAACGCATGAGCCTGAGAACGAAGCAATTTCTCCGTTAGCAAGGTCTTCTGAAGCATAAGCGCCGATTGTATTGAATTCGAAGTAACCCATCTTGCAGTTTTCTGCGTACCAGTCAAATATTTCTGCAAGCTTTGGTGTACAGAATGTTACTTTCTTATTAGGAACATCAATGTAGCCAAGGTTGTTCTGCATGATGAGTGTCTGGAGATTGTCGATAAGTCCGTCTGAATGGAAACCGGCAATACCCTTTTCTTCGTAGATTTTTTTACTGATTTCTTCAAGTTCGTTCCAGTCTTTTGGAGGAACAATTCCAAGTTCGTCAAACAATGTCTTGTTGTAGAAATAAACAGGACCAGTTGTACAGCCAGGAAGATAGTAGATTCCGCCGTCAGCAAATCCCATAACGTCTGTCTTCATTGCATCCGGGAGTGAGTCGATTACGTCTTTCATTGAAGTGTCGCCTTTCTTAACGTCTTCTTCAATGTATTTTGCAATGTTTACTGCAAGACCTTCCTGAATGTAGTCAATTGCTGTAGATGCATAGTTGAAGATGATACTAGGTCCTACTTTGTTTGCTACAGCCTGATATACTGAATCTGCAAAGCCCTGATAGTTCTGTGCAAGAACAAGTACTTCGTATTTTTTCTGTGAAGCATTGAACTGTTCTGCTGCTTTTTCAAGGTATTCCTTTTGGGCACCGTTGTATGTATGCCAGATTTCTACTGTTACTTTTGATGAAGATTTGCCGCATGATGTCAATGTTAAGGCAAGTCCCAAAGTCAATGTTGCAAGGATGATTTTTGTAATGTTTTTCATTATCTGCTGCTCCTGATCTTTTACAGATTTTGTTTTGAATATATCACTTTGCAAAAGTTATTGCAATTAATTTTATTTCAAACTATTTTTTCCCTTACGAGACGTCCCATTTCGTTTGTTCCGGTGAGAAGGTTCTTCTGCTTAAGGAGTTCCCTTTCTTCTGCTGAACCGGCTATGTCTTCTGTACGGTAACCTTCATCAAGTACACTGTTAACGGCATTTTCAATACAGACTGCTTCTTCTTCCATATTGAATGAATAGCGTAAAAGCATTGCTGCCGAAAGTATTTCTGCAAGAGGATTTGCTATATCAAGACCTGCAATGTCTGGTGCAGAACCGTGGATTGGTTCATAAAGTCCGCGTTCCGTGTCGCCAAGAGAAGCACTTGCGAGCATACCGATTGAACCTGTTATCTGACTTGCTTCGTCTGAAAGTATGTCGCCAAACATGTTGCTTGTTACGATTACATCAAACTGTTTGGGATTCCGTACTAACTGCATTGCGGCGTTGTCTACGTAAAGTGTACTGTATTCAATCTGAGGATATTTCTTTGCATATTCTGATGCAATTTTACGCCACAGCTGTGATGACGTAAGGATGTTTGCCTTGTCTACAAGACATACTTTTTTATTGCGCTTAAGGGCTGCTTCAAATGCTGTCTTTAAGATGCGCTCTATTTCGTAAACGGAATATTTTTCTGTGTCCCATGCGCTCTGTCCGTCCGGAGCAATTCCGTGTTCGCCAAAGTAAATGCCTCCTGTAAGCTCACGGACAATAAGTATGTCTATTCCACCGGAAGTTATTTCGTCTTTTAAAGGGCTTGCGTTTTTAAGCTGGTTCCACAAAACAGCAGGCCTTAAATTTGCGTATACGTTAAGTCCCTTTCGCAAACCGAGCAGTGCTTTTTCAGGACGCAATGAAGGCTCTACGTTATCCCATTTTGGACCGCCTACTGCACCAAGAAGTACTGCATCGCTCGAAAGGCATTTATCAAGTTCTGCCTGCGGAAGAGGATTATTGTATGCGTCAATTGCACAGCCACCTGCAGTTACGTTT
>JAZUKU010000235.1:0-4263 GCA_045643485.1 Treponema sp.
GACAAACATGATATTATGGTAACATTACCATTGTTAAAGAATGAAAAAAAATGGTACAGAGTTGCAGACACTTCGATTACAGAAGATGACGCAATCTGTGACAGCGGTAACGAAGAAGAACTGCGGGGCCAGACAAGATACGTTCTTCCTGCAAACGCAATGATGATTCTTATCGCAAAATAGATTTTGTTAACAACAGCGCGGCTGTTAATGCATACAGTTGGTTCAACAGAATATGCTGACAGTTACTGCGGTTAATAGAGGAGTTTAACTATGGAATTTAATGCAGAAGAATTCAAGGAAAACCTTACTGCCCGTTTAAGAAGACAGTACGGAAAAGACATTACACAGGCAAACAAGCACGATCTTTTTGATGCCGTAAGTGCAAGTGCTCTTGAAATCATAATGCCTGCATGGATGGAAACAAGACGCAAGATTGAAGCAAAGCCTGAACGCTGCATCTATTATTTAAGTGCAGAATTTTTAATGGGCCGCGCATTAAGCAATAACTTGATCAATGCTCAGATAAAGAAGCCTGTTGAAGAAGTATTGAAAGGCATGGGCATCGATTACGATTTAATCGAAGACGAAGAACCGGATGCAGGTTTAGGAAACGGAGGCCTTGGCCGCTTAGCAGCATGCTTCCTTGATTCTCTCGCAACATTAGACTATCCGGCATACGGTTACGGAATCCGTTACGAATACGGTATGTTCGAACAGCATATTGAAAACGGTAATCAGGTAGAATATCCTGACAACTGGCTCCGTCACCGCGACCCGTGGGAAGTAAAAAGAAGCGACCTTAACGTAACTGTTAAATTCGGTGGCAACATTCAGTATGGAAAAACACCAGACGGTCAGGACAGATTCTGGATAAGCGATGCGGAAGAAATTACAGCAACACCTTACGACATGCCAATCGTTGGTTACGGAAACAATACTGTAGGAACATTGCGCTTGTGGCAGGCATCAAGCCCGGACGGTTTCGACTTGCAGTTGTTTAACGACAGCCAGTATACACGCGCAGTAGAAAAACAGATGAATGCAGAAAACATAAGCCGCGTTCTTTACCCTAATGACACAGGTCCTTTAGGAAAAGCATTGCGCCTTAAGCAGCAGTATTTCTTTACATCAGCTTCCTTGCAGGACATGATTCACCGCTTTGTAGCAAACGAAGGTACAGACTTTACAAAGTTCCCTCAGTATCACGTAATTCAGCTTAACGACACACATCCTGTAGTTGCAATTCCTGAACTCATGCGCATTTTGATGGACGAATACAATGTTGGCTGGAACGATGCATGGTCAATCGTACAGAAAACATTTGCTTATACAAACCACACAATTCTTGCAGAAGCTCTTGAAAAATGGGATATCGATATCTTCAGAAATTTACTTCCTCGTGTTTACCAGATTATTGAAGAAATTAACCGCCGCTTTATGGAAGAACTCCGCGTTAAATTCCCTAATGACTACAGTAAGCAGAACCACATGGCAATCATTCATGACGGAAAAGTTTACATGGCATGGCTTGCAATACACGCATGCTTCAGCGTAAACGGTGTAGCTGCTCTGCACACAAAAATCCTTCAGGAACAGGAGCTTAAAAACTGGGCAGAAATATATCCTCAGAAATTCAATAACAAGACAAACGGCGTAACTCAGCGTAGATGGCTCATGCTTGCAAACCCGGAACTTTCTTCATGGATAACAGAAAAAATAGGTGACGGCTGGCAGACAGATTTAAATAAGCTCAAGGCACTCGAAAAATTTGCTGACGATGACAATGCCCTTAACGAACTTATGACAATCAAGCTTCACAACAAGCAGAAGCTCGCAGAATACTTAAAGCATTCACAGAACGAATTCCTTGACCCGGAAAGTATTTTTGACGTACAGGTAAAACGCCTTCACGAATACAAGAGACAGCTTCTTAACGTACTCCACATCATGTATGAATACAACCGCATCATTGAAGACCCGTCATACAATCCTCCGTCAAGAACATACATCTTTGGCGCAAAGGCAGCCAGCGGTTACCGTCGTGCAAAGTCAATAATCAAATTGATTAACGCAGTAGCAGACAGAGTAAACAACGACAGAAGGGTAGGCGGTAAGATAAGAGTTGTATTCGTAGAAAACTACCGCGTAAGCGTAGCAGAAAAAATCATTCCTGCAAGCGACATCAGTGAACAGATTTCTACAGCCGGTAAAGAAGCAAGCGGTACAGGAAACATGAAGTTCATGCTCAACGGTGCCGTAACAGTAGGAACAATGGACGGTGCAAACATAGAAATTGTAGAAGAAGCAGGCCTTGAAAACGAATACATCTTCGGTTTGACAGCAGACGAAATTATCAAAATTAATACTGAACACAGCTACAATCCGCAGCAGTACCTCGACAGAAATCCTGCTCTTGCAAAAATCATCAACCAGCTTATCGACGGAACATATGATCCTTCCGGACAGATTTTCAAGGAACTGCATGACTCTCTCGTATACGGTGTAGACGGTCAGCGTCCAGATGTATATTACGTACTTGCAGACTTTGACAGCTACGTTAAGTGTCAGGACAAAGTTGCAAAAGAATATGCCGACAGAAAAGCATGGGCTAAGAAATCTCTTCTTAACATTGCAAGAAGCGGCAAGTTCTCAAGCGACAGAACTATTGAACAGTATGTTTCTGACATCTGGCATTTGAACAGAATAAACGGATAAAAAATGGAAAAGAAAATCAAGCGTCAGTTTAGCGCTGCAGTTTCAGTTTGCATGATGATTTTCCTTGCCTCATTGCTTACCGGTTGCGCAAAAAACAATTCAGCCGCTAAGTACAAAAGCATGAGCGATCTTGAAGGCCTCGTGCTTGGAGCAAAGGAAGGTACAACAGGAGCAATTCTTGGAAAACAGATTAAAGATGCACAGTTAAGGTCTTTCAGGAACGGAGAAGAAGCTCTTGTAGCATTAAAGAATTATGCTATAGATGCAGTAATTCTTGATGAACTTCCAGCACTTGAATTCCTTAAGTACAACACTGACATTACGGTACTGTCGCTTGATTTTCCTGTTGAAGAATACGGAATAGGAGTGTCCAAAGATACACCGGAACTTCTTTCAAAAATAAATTCTGTCTTAAATGAAATGAAAAAAGACGGACGGTTTGAAAAAATAAACACTATGTATTTTTCTTCAGACGGAAATCCTGAACCGTATGAACCGTTTATTATAAGGGGAGCACCTGTGCTTCGTCTTGGAACAGACAAAGACTTTGCTCCCTTTGAATACACTGAATACGGCAGGCTTTACGGATTTGACATTGAAATGTGCAAGGAAATTGCAAAAACCCTTAACTATAACCTCGAAATAGTCAATATGAATTTTGACGGCCTTGTTTCATCGCTTTATTCAGGCGGCATAGACTTTATTGCAGCCGGCATGACTATTACAGACAAGAGAAAAGAGCTTATAGATTTTACGGAACCGTATTTTACTTCGCGTCAGGTTTTGATCGTCCGAAAGTAACATTAGGAATTACTTCAGCAAGAACAACAGCACCAAAAATCAGTACGCATCCAAAAAGCATCTTTGGCGTAAGATGTTCGTGAAGCAAAATCGTACTGAATAAAACACCAAATACAGATTCGAACGAAAGAAAAAGTGAAGCGAGCGCAGAAGGAACATATTTTAAACAGACATTCTGCAAAAAGAAAGCAATCATCGTACTGAATATTCCAAGATAGAACATGCTAAGCACAACCTTTACATTCTTAAGCTGCTCAAGCGGAAACGGTCCGTTAACACCAGTATTCTTAATGAACGGAGCAATAATCCAGCCGAACAAAGCTGCAAACGCAAACTGAAGTACAGTCAGCAGGATAGGGTCTTCATTTTCATTCCATTTTGCAACAAAAATAATATGAATTGCAAAGAAAAATCCGCATGTTAAAGTAAGGATGTCGCCGACATTCATGTTCAAAAGCGAACCGTCAGTATTGTTGAGCGCAAGAAGTCCAATTCCCGTAACGCTCATAATGGCAGCAGCAAACACATACCACGCAGGACGCTTCTTGTACAAAGGCCACGAAATAAGCGGAATTAAAATAACATATATTGTAGTAAGAAAAGCATTTTTTCCGGCAGTAGTATAGTTGCAGCCGATTGTCTGAACAAGGTAAGCCGCAAACAGAAAGAACCCCAGTATACCGCCATGAATCCAGTAGCTTTTGTTTAACAGACGCAGTTTTTTATAGAAGATAATTGCTAAAA
>JAZUKU010000236.1:0-5706 GCA_045643485.1 Treponema sp.
CACAATGTACGGTGCACTTATCCTTAAGGCAGGAGATGCAGACGGTTTCGTAAGTGGTGCATGCCATTCAACAGCTAACACATTACGCCCTGGTTTACAGGTAATTAAAACAGCACCTGGAATTAAGACAGTATCTTCTTGCTTCATCATGGTAGCTCCAGAAAGCGGCAATCCTTATATTAAAGAAGGCGTTTCTGTATTTGGTGACTGTGCAATCAATATTGAACCTACAGCTGAAGAACTTGCTGACATTGCAGTTGCTTCTGCAGATACAGCTAAGAAAATCGGCGGAATTGACCCACGCGTAGCAATGCTTTCATTCTCAACAAAGGGTTCTGGTAACGATGCTAAGTTCTATGACACAGTTTCTAAAGTACAGAAAGCAACAGAACTTGCAAAAGCAGCTGCTCCAGATTTAGCTTTGGACGGTGAATTCCAGTTTGACGCAGCAATTGCTCCGGAAGTTGGTGAACTTAAAGCTCCAGGCAGCAAAGTTGCAGGTCACGCAAACGTATTCATTTTCCCTAACATTAACGCAGGAAACATTGGTTACAAAATCTGTCAGCGTATGGGCGGATGGATGGCAATTGGTCCAGTATGTCAGGGCTTTGCAAAACCTCTAAACGACTTGAGCCGCGGCTGTTCTGTTGAAGACATTGTAGCTACAGTAGCAGTTACAGCTTTACAGGCATAATTTAAACTAATTGCAGATTTTCCCTGCATACAGTAATTTTTTTAAGGTCTCCCAGAGCGGAGACCTTTTTTTTGCATAGATTTTTTTGAAGAGTTTTCCAAATATTTATTCTTTATCTTTTACAGAAACTGAGTATTGCCAAAAAAGACATACACGACTGGAAGGAACTTGTAGATTCAATAATGATTGACTGGAATTACGACGGTGTTACTTTCAGTCCTACAACAACTGACATTCCAGAAAAAAATGAAATGGTAAAAGGCACATATAAAATTCCTGAAGGAGCAGGAACAATTCACATAAAAATAACAGACCTTATCAGTGAAAGCTGGGAAGGTAATGTTCAATAAAAGGAGGTATAGCAGAATTATTCTTCAAACCAGTTTTCGAAATAAAAAACACTTGATATTTGTTGTATAAAATTAAAGTGTTTGGTATTTCTTGTAACAAGAATCATTTGATTGGCAATAGCAATTGAAGCAATTTGTGTATCCTGAAATTCAAGATTAATTCCTTCTTTTCTAAGACGAGAACGTAAATCTGACTGAATCCAGGCACAATGACTGTCATAATCAATAATTGGAAATGTAGACTGAATTCTATCTGCAATAAATTTAAACAGATAATCCTTTGTTTTACTTTCCGGCATTAAATGTAATCCGAAAAGAAGTTCAGTTAATGTAGTAGTTGGAATAGCGCAAAGGTTTTCATTCTTTTTTACAGTTTCAACTACTTTTGCATTTGGAAAAGGTTTTGCTAATTCAGATATAATATTTGTATCTAGAAGATAAAGCGGGCGACTCATTTTTGAAGCCTCTTCATTTCATATTCAATCTGACGGTCGCGTGAAGAACCATATACAGACGGCTCTTTAACGCTTTCTATAAAATCTGCTAAATCAAAATCAAATTCATCATCGTTAATACCAAATTCTTTGCGCAGTCTGGCTGCAGCTTCAACAAGAGTTTCTTCATGAGGAGCTGTATTTGAAAGCTTTTCATAATCTTCTTTTGAGATAATAAAGGCAACTTCTTTATCTCTTCGTGAAATAGCTACAGGACCTTCAGTTTCAGCTTTATGTACAAAAAAAGGCAGCTTGTTTTTTACTTCAAAAATTGGAATTGCATCTGACATAAAAAACCTCCTGACTTACTTAGGATTTATATATAAAACATAACTTTAAAAATAGCTATCTGTCAATCAAATAGCTATATAAACGAGGATAAAATGGCAAAGAAACAGGAAACATATGTAGAAACTCCTTTTTATGGTTACTTATGGGACTTTTATAAAAACCACAAAATTGTCGTTCTCTGTTTAGTGTAGCTTTATTCCGTAAGCCAAAAAGTACGGTATTTGTTTTACAGGCTACAATACGTTGTTTACGTGCAATTACTTCTGAACAGCAGAAAGGTCAGGTTTTCTTTCAACAGAAAATCTTGAAATTTTACAGAATAAACTTGCCGAAAACTTCCGAATGAGTGTTGAAGATTTAACGCAGAAACATAATGTAAATAAACAGATTAGTAAAATTTTCATCAGAGAAAAAGTTTTGACTTATCTGGTTATGGATTTGATTCTGGTTCAGAAAAACAATTCTTTGATAAAAATCTTATTAACAAAGCAGATACCGGAAGAAGGCTACGGTAATTGGGAAGACAGACTGGAAACTGGAATGGTTGCTTCTACCGATTTGTAAATAAATTTTTCGCTTTTTTAGGTAAAATCCATAAATTCTGCTGAATATCCGCAAATTTCTGAAAATTTGGCAAAATTTTTACGAATTTACTTGACTTTATAATATTATTCGCCGTATATTATTGTTGTTAACGCAATAATATTATTGAAACAAGAGGTGCTTATGATGTTCAACACCGGCTCCTCGTTACTGGATGCTGTAGTTCTTTCAGTTGTATCAGCTGAAACAGAAGGAACATACGGTTACAAAATAACGCAGGAAGTCAGAGACATTCTGGATGTTTCCGAAAGTGCCTTATATCCGGTTTTACGCAGGTTGCAGACAAGCGGCTTACTTGAAACTTACGATAAGGAATTTAACGGAAGGAACAGAAGGTACTACAAAATTACAGCCCAGGGTATGAGCGAACTTGATTCTTACCGTGGCGACTGGATTTCGTATTACAAGAAAATTAACCACATTCTTCTTGGGGAGTAAAAAAGAAGTTTGTGAAAAGCAGATGAATCTGCAAAAAGGAGATAAGGAGATTCTGATGAATAGAATTGAATACTTACAGGAATTAAAGTACGAGCTTAAGAATCTGCCTGTAGAAGAACAGGAAGAAGCTCTTGAATATTACCGCGGTTACTTTGAAGAAGCAGAAAATGACGAAGAAGTAATCAAGGAATTTGGAACACCAGCAGAACTTGCAAAAACAATTACAGAAAAATTTGCATCAGTTCCAAGCGTAAGAAAAGTAGAAAAAAATTCTTCTAAAGACGGAAGCTTTGGTGCATTTACAAATGAAGAAGTCCGCAGCCTTGACATTTCACTTGGTGCAGCAGAAATTGTCATGGCAACTGGCGAAACATTCAGCGTTGACTACAGGGGAATTGAACCTGGTAACGTGCAGTATGGTCTTTCACCGTTCGGTACTTTCTACATTAAAAACACTCTCTCTGTACCGGATTTTTCACTTCTTAGACATAAGGATACTGCTGACATAAGGCCACGCATTCTTATAAAGATTCCTGCTGACTGTGAACTTGATTTGTTTAAGCTTCACATTGGGGCCGGAAGTTTTTCTGCAAAAACAATCAGCATTAAAACTGAACGCAGCTACATTGACGTAGGAGCAGGAAACATTGTTCTTAACCACGTAGACGGCGGTGCTGCAAACATAAAGTGCGGCATGGGAAACATTACTTACACTGGCAAAGTAAGCGGTCTTGTAAAAGTAGACTGCGGTATGGGCAACATTTCAATGAACCTTAACGGCAATCCGGAAGAATATTCACTCTTTGCACACGTAGGTCTTGGAACAGTTAAGTTCAACGACACAAAAAGAAGTGGTCTTGGTAACATAGAATGTTCTGAACAGAAACAGAATCATTTTTCTGTAAACGTAGGAATGGGTAACGTAACAATTAAAATGTAAGCGGAAATCCGTTCTGCATATTTTATTAACTGAACATATTTTGTCATTAAAGGAGAAAATTAAAATGAACAAAAGACTTTATAAATCAAAGAACAGACTTGTTTGCGGTGTATGCGCTGGTGTTGCTGAATACTTCAACATTGACCCTACAATCATTCGCCTTATCTGGGCACTTCTTATTGCAGCAGGTGGAACAGGCCTTGTTGCTTACCTTATCTGTGCATTCGTATTCCCGGAACGCCCTTCTGATTCAGCTGACTGGGACAACATGAAGCGTACTCACGAGCCAACTGAAAAAGATTCTGAATTCAACAGCTATTTCGAAAAGGAAAAGGAGACTAAATAATTAACCGATAAGGCTCTTCTGTTTTTTGCTAACCGGTTCACATGTCAGGTCAATGCCTAGCTTCTTGAAGATTTTGCGGTCTACTTCGCTAAGCATTACTGTTGTGTGAACCTGGCAGCCCTTAAGGTTAGGAAGCTGCTCTACTGCACGGCGGCAGTTTTCGTCATCTTTGGAAAGAAGTGCAAGTGCTACAAGAACTTCATCCGTGTGAAGACGTGGATTGTTTCCGCGAAGATATTCAACCTTCATCTTCTGGATTGGTTCTATCATTTCTTTTGGAATAAGCTTTACCTTATGGTCAATGCCTGCAAGATGCTTTGTTGCGTTAAGCAAAAGTGCTGCACTTGTTCCAAGCAAATCTGTTGTTGCAGAAGTGATTATTGTTCCGTCAGCAAGTTCTATTGCGGCACAAATTGTCTTGTCTTTAGCGGCACGTTCTTTTGCAGCGACAGTTACTTTTCTGTTGTCAGTTGTAACCTGAGCCTGCTGCATAAGAAGTTTCTGCTGATTAAGTTCAGTTTCCGAACAGTTACCCTGGGCAAATTCATTTAACGTTGCGTAATAACGTCTGATTATTTCCTGACGGCTTGCTTCACAACATACTGCATCATCAATAATACAGTTGCCTGCCATGTTAACGCCCATGTCTGTTGGTGACTTGTACGGATTTTCACCGTAAATGCCTTTGAAAATTGCATCAAGTACAGGGAATATTTCAATGTCACGGTTATAGTTAACAGTTGTTTTTCCGTATGCTTCAAGATGGAACGGATCAATCATGTTTACGTCGTTAAGGTCAACTGTTGCAGCTTCGTATGCCATGTTTACAGGATGTTTAAGCGGAAGATTCCAGATTGGGAATGTTTCAAACTTAGCATAACCGGCTTTGATTCCCTTTTCGTTATCCTGATAAAGCTGACTTAAGCAGACTGCCATTTTACCGCTTCCTGGTCCCGGTGCAGTTACTACAACCAGCGGTCTTGTTGTCTCAACATAATCGTTCTTTCCAAAACCTTCTGCACTGTCAATTAACTTTACGTTGTTAGGATATCCTTCAATTGTGTAATGATAGTAAGTCTTAATGTTCATGCGCTTAAGCTTGTTTCTGAAGGCTTTTGCTGCTTCCTGGCCTGTGTAATGCGTAATTACTACACTGCCTACCATAAGGCCACGGTTCTGGAATTCATCGCGCAAACGAAGTACGTCTTTGTCGTAAGTAATGCCCAAGTCTCCGCGGATTTTGTTCTTTTCAATGTCGACAGCACTGATTACGATTACAATTTCTGCAACATCAGCAAGCTGCATTAAGAGCTGTAATTTACTGTCAGGCTGAAATCCCGGAAGTACACGGGAAGCATGATAGTCGTCAAAAAGCTTGCCGCCAAATTCCAGATAGAGTTTATCGCCAAAGTGAGCGATCCTTTCTTTAATGTGTTCTGATTGGATTTTAAGATATTTTTCGTTATCAAAGCCGTATTTCATACGGGATTTAATTATAGCACTAATGGAAAAATATCACAATATTTATTGAATAAACAGATAACGTTTTT
>JAZUKU010000237.1:0-5535 GCA_045643485.1 Treponema sp.
CCTAAAAAGGACAAAAAAAAGGTCCTCCCTTAAAGAGAGGACCAATTGAGTCACAGGGCAAGCCCCGCAACAAATAATTTATTTACTAAAATCAACCGAATGTAGCAATGAATACGCCGGCAGCAATTGCAGTACCAATTACACCAGAAACGTTAGGACCCATAGCATTCATAAGGAGGAAGTTAGAAGGATCTGCTTCCTGACCAACTCTGTTAGCAACACGAGCAGCCATTGGAACAGCAGAAACACCAGCTGAACCAATAAGAGGATTAAGCTTTTTGTCCTTAGGCAAGAACAGGTTCATAAGCTTAGCCATACCAAGACCACCTGCAGTAGCAACAGCAAATGCAAGAAGACCAAGAAGGATAATACCGATTGAGTTACCGTTGATAATCTTTTCAGGAGTCATCTGGCTTCCTACACCAAGTGAAAGAAGAATAGAAACAATGTTCATCATTTCATTTTCTACAGTCTTAGAAAGACGCTGTACGCATCCAACTTCCTTAATGAAGTTACCGAAAGCGAGCATACCGATAAGAGGAGCTGCCGGTGGAAGAAGAAGGATTGTAAGAACTAAAAGAAGCATTGGGAAAAGAATGCGTTCTGTCTTGCTTACTGGGCGTAACTGAGGCATCTTGATCTTGCGTTCTTTTTCTGTTGTCAAAAGCTTCATGATTGGAGGCTGAATCATTGGAACAAGAGCCATGTAAGAGTAAGCAGCAACAGCTACTACAGCCATAAGCTCAGGAGCAAGTTTACCAGAAACATAAATTGTTGTAGGACCGTCTGCACCACCAATGATTGAAATTGCACAAGCCTGAAGAATGTTGTAGTCAATGCCAGGAATAAGGTTCATCAAAGAAACACCGAACATTGTAAAGAATACACCAAGCTGAGCAGCACCGCCAAGAAGAGCCATCTTAGGGTTAGCAATAAGAGGACCAAAGTCTGTCATTGCACCAATACCCATAAAGATAAGCATAGGGAAGAATTCGTTTCCTACACCTGCACTGTAAATGATATGAAGCATACCGTCCGGAGCATTACCCATTCCGGCACCAGGAATATTTACTAAGATTGTACCAAATCCGATTGGAATAAGAAGAAGTGGTTCAAAACCTTTTGCAGCACCAAGGTATACGATAAGGAAACCAACAGCAATCATGATAAGATACTGCCAGCCCGGAGCCTTTTTGTCAGCAAACGGGTCAACTGCATTTTCTACAGCTTCTTCAGCAGCCTTTGCAGCAGCAATTTCTTCAGCTGTTTCCTGGTGAATCATCTTGTAGATACCAGTTGATTTTCCAATATTAGTAATGAATTTAGAAACAGAAATGTCATGTTTTCCGTTCCAGTCTTCAGTTCCCTTGATAACTGTAGACATACCTGTTGCAGGAGCCTTTGCATTCTTGTCCTGAGCAAAAGCGTTTGTTCCAATAGAAAGTACCGATGCGCAGAGCATAATGGCAATCATTACGAGTCCGCATTTTTTATTTAATTCTTTTCTAGAAGTAGGCATTTTATTTTCCTTTTCCTTATATAATTTCCAAACCTGAATCTTAGCGGATTTCAGCAAGAGCCTGTCCTGCTGTTACCTGAGCACCTGCAGCACCTAAGAAGTGTACTGTACCTGCAACGCCTGCCTTGATTTCAAGTTCCATCTTCATTGATTCAATAATTACTACTGTTGTGTCAGCATTTACTGAAGCACCTTCTGCAACACATGCCTTAAGGAATGTACCTGCAACTGGAGCATTTACCGGTGTACCGTTACCGCTTGCTGCTGCAACTGGAGCTGCCTTTAGAGCTTCTGCTTTAGGAGCTGCAACTGGAGCTGTCATTACAACGCCGCCAATGTTAGCAATAACCTGGCCTGCTGTAATCTGAGAACCTGCTGCTGCAACGTAGTTAACTGTACCGCTTTCAGAAGCCTTAACTTCAAGTTCCATCTTCATAGATTCAAGGATGATGATTGTCTGACCCTTTTCTACTTTAGTACCGTTAGCAAAACACTGCTTGAGTAAAGTACCTGCTACAGGAGCTGTAATTTCAACACCGCCAGTTGTAACTGGAGCAGAAACAGCTGCACCTGCTGCACCGAATGTAACGTCATATTTCTGACCGTCAACTGTAACGCTCATAGAGTCGCCTGCAGGGCCTGAAGTAACATTATATGCAGAACCGTTAACTGTAATTGTATAAGAACCGCCCTTTCCAGCGTTTTCACTAGCCTGTTTAGCCATGAATGTCTTTGATTCAACTGGACCGTTAGCTCTTTCCTTAAAGAACTTTGGAGCTACCTTAGGGAACATAGCATATGTAAGTGCATCTTCTACAGAACCGTTACCGCCGTTTTCAGCAGCTTCCTTAACCATTTTGTCCCATTCAGGTTCAATTTTGTCTGCAGGACGGCAAGTTAAAGCTTCTTCCATATTGTTCTGCTTGAGTGCTTCCTTAACAAGGTCAGCATTTGGAGCAGCAGGAAGTTTACCGTAGCGGCCAACAAGAAGATCTCTGAATTCCTGAGTAAGCTTGTTGTAGCGGCCAAAGAGTACATTGAATACAGCCTGTGTACCAACAATCTGTGAAGTTGGTGTTACGAGAGGAACGTATCCTACATCCTTGTGAACAAGAGTGATTTCCTTAAGAACGTCATCAATCTTGTCAGAAGCACCCTGCTGTTTAAGCTGGCTTTCGAGGTTAGAAAGCATGCCGCCCGGTACCTGTGAAGCAAGAATACGTGTATCTGCGCCTAAGAATTTAGATTCAAGAGAAGAATAATTCTTTCTTGTTTCGCGGAAATAAGCTGCAATTTCAAGAAGAGCGTTAATGTCAAGGTTTGTATCATATTCAGTACCCTTGAGCATTTCTACTACAGTTTCTGTTGGTGAATGAGATGTACCCATTGCCATAGAAGAAATTGCTGTATCAAGAACGTCAGCACCAGCTTCTGCAGCCTTAAGCAATGTTGCTACAGAAAGACCTGTTGTTGCGTGTGAGTGGATTTCTACAGGAATATCTACCTTAGATTTGATTGCCTTTACCAAATCGTAAGCAGCGTATGGTTTAAGAAGACCAGACATATCTTTAATACAGATTGAATCTGCACCAAAGTCTGCATAAGTCTTAGCTAAATCAGCATAGATTTCATTTGTGTGGTATGGAGTAACAGCATAAGAAATTGCCATCTGAACGTGTTTGCCAGTCTTTTTTGCAGCTTTTGCAGCACATTCAAGGTTTCTTGGGTCGTTACATGCATCAAAGATTCTGAATACATCAATGCCGTTTGCAGCAGCTGTTTCAACGAACTTGTTTACAACATCATCTGCATAGTGGCGGTAACCAAGAAGGTTCTGACCGCGTAAAAGCATCATGAGCTTTGTGTCAGGCATAGCAGCATGTAATTTTCTTAAGCGTTCCCATGGATCTTCGTTAAGGAAGCGGATGCAGGAATCGTATGTTGCACCACCCCAAGCTTCTGCTGACCAGTAACCGATTTTGTTGAGTTTTTCTGCAATTGGAAGCATGTCAGCTGTAGTCATGCGTGTTGCATGAAGTGACTGATGTGCGTCGCGTAAAACTAATTCAGTAATATTTACTTTAGACATTTTTTAACTCCTATCAAGCTTCTTTTTCGTGAACTGCAGTTGCAATTGCAGCTACAACAGCACTTTTGTCCTGTGCCGGTGCAGAAGAAACAGGCTGATCCTTCTTTTCTTCTTTATCGAGTCCACATGCATGAATAATGGAATGCATAATGTTCATGCAGATAATCATAATGATAAGGAATGCGAATACGACTCCCATTCCCAACAAGGTGAGCAGGCCGCTCTGGCCCATCATCTGACCGATTGTCATAAATTCCTCCACGGAAAAGTTTAGCTGGTATATTTATAGATATTTACTTATATTGTAAATAAATACAACCTTTAGTAACCCACGGTTTCCCTAAAATAAAAAAAATCGCGAATTGCTCCCATTATAGAAAATAATCAAGATTTACTCAATAATTACGGGCTTCTTTTCCAAAAAATACTAAAAATTTCTTAAGAATTCCATTATTTGCATAGAGATATTTGAATTTTTCAATGATTTCCAGAAGGAGTTATTCTTAGAAAAGATCCTTCATGTCGTAAAGCTTACCGGCTGCAAGTGTACCGCTGTCCAGAGAAGACTTAAGTTTTTCAAGTGCATGTACAGCACCGTTTGCAAAGCCTTCCCTGCTTCTTGCTGTATGTGTAATTTCAATAGTGTCTGCTGAACAGTCAAAGAATACCTTGTGTGTACCAGGAACTGTACCGCATCTTGTTGAAGATACGTGGAGTTCTTCCAGTTTCGGCGGTTCGTGGAAAGCGTCAGTTACAATTTCAGTCTTGCGCTTGTCTGCTGCCATAATGTGTTTTGCAATATCAAGTGCTGTTCCGGAAGGACTGTCTTTTTTCTGATTATGGTGCATTTCCCATACAGCAACGTCATATTCAGAAAATCCGCTCATAAGGCGTGCTGCTTCTTCCACGATTTTGTAGAACATGTTTACACCGATTGAAAAATTTGAGCTGTTCATTACAGTTCCGCCTGTAGAAGCTGCAACTTCTGCAATTTCAGCTTTTTTGTCATCCCAGCCTGTTGAACCTACGACAACAGGAAGCTTTAATGTAAGGAGAGCCTTTACGTTTTTTACTACGGAAGCCGGACTTGTAAATTCAATTACACCTTCTGCTCCGCTTTCCTTTATGGCTTTAAGCATTGCATCTGTATCACCGTCAGCAATTTTTACTTTTGCATCCGGAGAAAAAATGTCTATTGTTGTAACAACTTCGTTTCCAAAACCGATTGCAGTTTTTTCAAGAAGATGTCCCATTTTTCCGTAACCAACTATTGCTATTTTCATAAAAGCCTCCTTTTTTTATCTGAATATGTTTTACCTAGAACAAAGCTGCGTGAAGTGTCTTGATGACTGTTTCAGCCTGGCTGTTGTCTACAATAAAGCTTATGTTAACTTTGCTTGCGCCCTGGCTTATCATCTGCGCATTGATGTTTTCCTTTTCCAGAGCGGCAAATGCTTTTGCAAGAATGCTGCTTGAATGGCGTGCATCACATATTACCGAAATGATTGCCTTTTCCTTCTTTGTCTGAACGTCAGCTACTCTTGCAAGATCTTCGAGAAGTCCGTCAATCTTATCCTTTGAGTTTACTGTCAATGAAACTGAAACTTCAGATGTAGCAATTACGTCAATACTGATGTTCCACTTGAGGAACTGATTGAATACGTGTGCAAGGAAACCTGCTGCTCCAAGCATGCGGCTTGACTGAATGTCAATAAGCGTAATGTTCTTAACGCTTGTAATAGCAGTTACTTTTGGTGTTTCGCCGGAATGTTCTTCTACAATAAGTGAACCAGGGCTCTTGATGTTGTATGAATTCTTTACGCGAACCGGAGTACCTGTCTTGCGGCAAGGAATCATGCTTCTTGGGTGAAGTACCTGTGCGCCGAACATTGCAAGTTCCTGTGCTTCTTCATAAGTTACTTCAGGA
>JAZUKU010000238.1:0-7731 GCA_045643485.1 Treponema sp.
GACATGTCAAATGTAATAGGCAAGTCAGTAGAAACCGGCGTTAAGCAGAACAATGCTCTTAACGAAAAGAATGTAGTTGAAGAAACGAGTCCTCAGATTGAACGCGTTACTTTATCTGTCAATGTTGACGGTACATGGGAATATCCGCTTTATGATGAAAACGGAAAACTTCTCCTTTCATCTACCGGCGGTTACAAGAGAAACTACATTCCTATTTCACAGCAGGAAATCGAAGACATAACAAGACTTGTTCAGGCAGCTGTAGGTTACAACAAGGCACGCGGTGATGATGTTGTTGTAACGAATGTACAGTTTGACAGAACGGAAGAATTCAGAAAAGAAGACCAGGCTTACATAAAGGCCCAGCAGACAAAGAAAACAATTTTCTATGCACTTATCGGTGTAGCAGTTGTTCTTCTTGCATTCGTAATAATCCGTTTCGTAAGCCGCGAAATCGAACGCAGAAAGAGATTGCGCGAAGAAGAACTTTTGCGCAGACAGCAGGCCGCAAGAGAACAGGCACTCTGGGATGCAAAGGAACAGGGCATGGAAGTTACAATGTCCGTCGAAGAAAGAAAACGTGCAGAATTGCAGGAAAATGCAATCGCTATGGCAAAAGAACATCCGGAAGATGTTGCTATGCTTATACGCACATGGCTTATGGAGGAATAGTAGATGTCAGATCAGGCAAAAGCACAGGCTGCAGCACCAAAGCAGCAGTTTAAACCAAATACTGTTAAACCTGGTTCCTCTAAGAAAAACGGAGCCAAAGATTATAAGAATTTAACAGGAAGGCAGAAGGCAGCCATATTCCTTGTTTCATTGGGCAGCGATGTTTCTTCAGAAATCATGAAGCACCTTCGTGAAGATGAAGTTGAAACATTGACATTTGAAATTGCACGTCTTGAAACTGTTGACGCAGATTTCAAGGAACAGGTGCTTGAAGAATTCCAGGAATTAATGCAGGCTCAGAACTTCATTACTTCCGGCGGTATTGATTATGCCCGTGAACTTCTTGAAAAATCTCTCGGTTCACAGAAAGCAATTGATATCATCAACAGACTTACTTCAAGCTTACAGGTTCGTCCGTTCGACTTTATCCGCCGTACAGACCCTGCACACTTGCTCAACTTCATCCAGCAGGAATATCCGCAGACAATTGCTTTGATTCTTGCTTACCTTGAACCGCAGAAGGCTGCCGTAATCCTTCAGAACCTTCCTCCTGAAATACAGCCTGAAGTTTCCAAGCGTCTTGCTACAATGGACCGTACATCTCCGGAAGTTTTGCGTGAAGTTGAACGCGTTCTTGAAAAGAAACTTTCTACACTTTCTTCAGAAGACTACACTGCAGCCGGTGGTGTTGACAGTATCGTTGAAATCCTCAACCTCGTTGACCGTTCTTCTGAAAAGGCAATTATCGAAACACTCGAAGAAGACGATCCGGAACTTGCAGAAGAAATCAAGAAGCGCATGTTCGTATTCGAAGATATCGTTATGCTCGACGACCGTGCTATTCAGAAAGTTCTGCGTGAAGTTGACCAGCAGGAACTTGCAAAAGCACTTAAGTCAGTTGATACTGAAGTACAGGATAAGATTTTCCGTAACATGTCAAAGCGTGCAGCAGGTATGTTGAAGGAAGATATGGAATTCATGGGACCTGTACGTCTTAAGGATGTTGAAGAAGCTCAGCAGAAGATTGTATCTACAATCAGACGTCTTGAAGACAGCGGTGAAATCGTTATTGCACGTTCTGGTGAAGACGAACTTGTTGTATAAGGTACAGTAGGAGCATTAAATGGCACAGAGTGTTTTCAGACCAAATCAGATTATAAAAAAAGAAGATGAGGTAGTTCTCAAACTTACAAAAGAATTTGCGCCTCCTGAAGAAGAAAAGGAAGATGATGTTCCTGAATACACAGGTCCTACAGCAGATGACCTTCGTCGTGAAGCAGAAGCATTTAAAATTCAGTGGGAAGAAAAGAAAGCAGAAATGCTTGCCAGTGCACAGCAGCAGGCAGACGAAATAGTTAAGAATGCAGAAATTGCAGCATTTGCTCAGGTTAAGCGCCAGACAGATAAAGCTGCAGTTTTAAAAACTGATGCCGAAAAAGATGCAGCAGAAATCGTAAGGAAAGCTCAGGAAGAAGCACACGATATTCTTGAAAAAGCTCATGCTGAAGATGCATATATCCGCGAAACAGCCAGAAAGGAAGGCTTTGAAAAAGGTCACGAAGAAGGCTATCAGTACGGAAACGAAGAAGCAAACCGACTTGTAATGAGGCTTCATTCAATTCTTGAAGCTGTACAGAATAAGCGTCAGGACATTCTTGATTCAACAGAACAGCAGATTGTTGAGCTTGTAATTTTGATGACAAGAAAAGTTGTTAAGATTATGAGTGAAAATCAGAAGAGTGTCGTTATGGCAAATGTACTCCAGGCTCTTAAAAAAGTTAAGGGACGTGGAGAAGTTACACTGCGCGTTAATGTTGAAGACTTGAAGCTTACATCTTCTCACATAAATGACTTTATCCGTGAAATTGAAAGCGTAAAGAATATTACCGTACTTGAAGACAGCTCTGTCGAAAAAGGCGGCTGTATTGTTGAAACAGACTTCGGTGCTATCGATGCACGCGTTTCAAGCCAGCTTACTGAACTTGAATCTAAGATTCTTGAAATTTCACCGATTAAATCAGTTTCCAAATCAGACGCACTTAATCCGGATTTATAATTTTACGGAAACTGCTTTTTGTTTTGGGAGGAACAGAAGTGGCATCTTTTTTTGACAAATACATTAACAGTATTAAGCATACAGAAACCATTAAATACACAGGTTCAGTGTGTGCCGTAAGGGGCATGCTTATTGAAAGCCAGGGACCTCGTTCCGTAATAGGCGAAATGTGCCAGATTAAGCTTAACGACGGAAAGACATCAATTCAGGCTGAAGTCGTAGGTCTTGAGGGAACAAAAGTTCAGCTCATGGCTTATGGTGAAACTAAGGGAATTGAAATTGGCTGTGAAGTAGTTGCTTCCGGTCACGTACTTGAAGTAGCGGTAGGCAGTGAACTTCTTGGCCGTGTAATTGATGCAACAGGCAAACCGTATGACGGAAAAGGTGAAATCTCTCCAGAAGCATATTATCCGGCAATTGCTCCTTCTCCTAATCCTCTTGAAAGGACAGATATTGATAAAAGAATTGTTACAGGTATTCGTGCAATAGACTCGCTCCTTACTGTCGGAAAGGGACAGCGTCTTGGAATTTTCGCAGGAAGCGGTGTCGGTAAGAGTACAATCATTTCAATGATCGCAAGGAATACAAATGCTGATGTTAATGTAATAGGCCTTATTGGTGAACGTGGAAGGGAAGTACTTGATTTCATAAAGCGAGACCTTGGTGAAGAAGGTTTAAAAAAATCAGTAGTAGTTGTTGCAACAGGTGACCAGAGTTCAATTGCAAGACTTCGTGCAGCTTACGTAACTACTGCTATTGCAGAATATTTCCGTGACCAGGGCAAAGACGTAATGATGATGTTTGACAACATTACTCGTTTTGCAAAGGCACAGATGGAAATTTCAAACGCAACAGGTGAAACTCCTACGAAGCGCGGATATTCAGCAAGCGTATTCGAAATGATTCAGAAACTTCTGGAAAGAGCCGGTACAAACAGCAAGGGTTCAATTACAGCTTTCTATGCAACACTTGTAGACGGTGATGATTTTGACGAACCAATTACAGATACAGTACGAGGTATTGTAGACGGACATATTTTCTTAAGCAGGTCACTCGCTGCAAAACAGCATTATCCGGCAATAGATGTTGCGCAGAGCATAAGCCGTCTTTCAAAAAGAGTAACCGGTCCAAAAACTCAGAAGGCATGCAGTACAGTCCGCAGATGGATGGCAGATTATGCTGAACAGGAAGACATGATTATTGCAGGCGTTTATCAGAAGGGTAACAGTCCGCAGATTGATGCTGCAATCGATAAGCATGAAGCAATCGAAGAATTCCTCTGCCAGGAAGAATACGAACAGTGTCCTATTGAAGAAACACTTTCCAAACTTTCCGTGCTGAGCGGTATTGATATTCCAGAAATTGAATGTTCAGAAAATCCTGTAAAGGCAATTAAGGAAGCCCAGGAAACTGAAGCACAGAATGCTGATTCAGGGCAGAAAAGCGAACAGTAAAAAAAAACTGAAGTAAAAAATAAATGAAGCGTTTTTCCTTTTCAATGCAGAAAATACTCAACCTAAGGCTTTTTGAACAGAAGCAGGCAGAACTTGAACTTGGAAAAGCAAATGCTGAAATCGCACGCATTCAGAACCAGCTTAAGGCTATTGCAGAAAAAAGAATACGTCTTTCAAAACAGACGGCAAATACAACAGACATTAACGTATACAATCAGACGTCACAGCATTTTATTTTCCTTAATCAGCGTAAGGAAGCACTTCTTGAAGAACTTGCTCAGGCAGAATTGGTTGCTGAAGAAAAAAGGGCTGTAGTACGTGAAGCAATGAAAAAAGTAAAGGCACTCGAAAAGCTTAAAGAGAAAAAGATGACTGAATGGAAACAGCAGTTACAGAAAGAAGAAGATGAAGAGCTTGATGATCTTGTAACAAGCCGTTTCCAGACTGTAGAAACCGTTTAAATTATTTTCCACATCAATAATGGAATGCAGATCCTCCAATGAATTCCCTGATGATTGACTGATTTGGTACAGCAGTAGCAGGAATTGTAGAAAAGTTGTTCAGGAATTCCAGAAGGCGTGATGCTTCTGAATATTCTTCCTGAAGAGGAGAAACGCATCTTAAAAGCGGATCTGCATATACCTTAAGGACAGGCAGTTCGTAATCAAGTGCTGTGTTGAGCATTGCGTCTGCATTGTTCTGGAACGGGAAGATATGCTTTCGTTCGCCTTTCTGTACGCTGTCCCACATTGCTATGGTTTCTGCGGCACTCTTGTTGCGGTATTTTGCATCGCGTACAATGCGGCGGATAAGCCTGTTGTCGCTTGTAGGTATTCTGTTGTGGTCGTCAAGATTAAGCTGTGTTAATGCAGAAAGGTAAATCTTGAATTTAAGTTCAGAAGGAATTAACGGAGTAAGCTTGTCGTTAAGTCCGTGAATGCCTTCCATTACAAGAATGTCATTTTCGCCAAGAGCCATTGTCTTGCCTTCGTAGAATCTTGCACCTTCATGGAAATCGTATGACGGAAGCTCAATAGTCTTGCCTTCAAACAAATCAATAAGGTTCTGGTTTAAAAGCGGAACATCAAGTGCTTCAAGACATTCAAAGTCTGGCTTACCGTTTTCGTCAAGTGGAGTTTTGTCTCTGCCTACATAATAATTGTCCAGGCTTATTACTTTTGGCTTGTAACCGATTGCTTCAAGCTGTAGTGCAAGCTTTTTGCTTGTCGTAGTCTTACCGCTTGAAGAAGGACCGGCTATTAATACGACACGTGTTGTCTTCCTTGCATAAATCTGGTTTGCAATTTCGGAAATGCATTTTACCTGAAGCGTTTCAGTTATGTCGATGAAATCCTTTTCCTTTCTGTCGTGAATCAACTGGTTTATCGAAGCAGCAGAAGTAACTTCAAGACGTTTTCCCCACTGCTTGTACTGCCTGTAAATTTCAAAAAGCTTAGGCTGGTCCTTGAATTCTGTAAGATGGTCTGGAGTTTCTTTCTTAGGGAACCTTAACAGGAAGCCTTCATTGTATTTTAAAAGTTCAAATGTTTTTAAAATGCCTGTGTGAGAAAGAAGAGGACCAAAGTAAAGGTCAGAAAATCCTTCCAGTATATTGATTCTGACTCTTGGCGGACAGTGGTAGTTAAGCTGCTTTCTTGTTTCAGTAAGTCCAAGCTTTTCGAAATGAGAACATGCATCCTTATAGGAAATGAATTCCGAAGAAATAAGTTCGTCTTCATTTACGATGCGTTCCATTTCCTTCTTAAGTAAATCTATTTCGTTTTCAGTAACTGGCTTTTCGTCATCAAGAGTGTAGTAGTAACCGTAGTCAAGGCTGTGTCCTACAAGAAGATGCTTTTCCGGAAAAATATTGTGTGCTGCTGTAGCAAGAACAAAGCAGAGTGAGCGTCTGTATATTGCAGAACCGTCTTTTGACTTAAGGTATACAGGCTTTAATTCAGCCGTAATATCAATAGGTGAATCAAGAGGACAGATAAGGTTGTTTACTTTAACTGCAACAATTTCACTGTCTGCAGTTTCAAAATAATTGAGTATTGAAACAGGAGAAATGCTGTTTTCAATCTGAATCTGTTTGCCGTCTGGAAATGTAAGTGTAATAGTCTTCATAAATTCAAGTATATTGTACATTTACTGAATGTGCAAATTGTAGTTTGTAACTCAAATATTACCATTTATGACTTTTTTTCGGTTTGTTTTTTGTATACAATTTGGTAAGATAGCATATTATCATAAGGAGTTTTTATGAAAAAAATAGTTCTGGGAATTATATTAACTGCGCTTGTAATGACAATGAGTTCATGTGTTACCACATCTTGTGAACCTTCAAAAAAATCACAGACACTTACCATAGGACGCATTATTGTAAAGATAAGAAGCCTTTCAGTTGGAAAAGGTTGGAGTGAACTTAATGGAGATAAAAAAGATAATATCGAAATAATGGTTCGTGATTTGGAAACAGGTAAAAAGTTTATTCTGAATACAGATAAAGAAGGCCTTCTTGTAACGAATAAATTTATTCCGGGTAATACATATGAAATAACAGCATTTTCGTATAATAGAAATTTTTCTACAGGACACTGGGCCCTTATTGATTATCCTCTTCAGGTGACTCCAGATATTTATATTGAAGAAGGTTATGTAAATCCATGGGTTGATCTAACCATAGAAGTATGGCCTACAGAAGACGGTAATAATGTAAGATACAATTACAAATGGAATGATTATACACTTGGTGAAGTTGTAAATGATTTCAGGGCTAAGTATCCAAAGTCAAAATGGCTTAATTATCCGTTTGCAGAAATACCTGAATATTCAGATGATTAATTAAAAGAAAGGAATGCAGGATTATGAAAAAGATAACCATATTATTTGCAGCAGCTGTTATGCTAATGACATTAAGTTCATGTGCATCAACTAAAAAGACTGAAGTTGAACCTGTAAGCACTGACGATGCACTTCTTGCAGGAAGACTTATTCTTGATGTAAGGCATTCATATGTAAACGGAAAACATAGAAAAGGCATAAAGCTTGTTGTATTTGATATGGACTCTCACGAAGATTTTACTCTTTATACAGACAAGGATGGTCTTTTCTTTATGCCTGCAGTTCCAGGCCACAATTACAGACTTTTCAGCCTTTTTTATGAAAGACCAAACGGTGACGGTTCGTGGGTTTCTGAAAATTTATTCTATGACTTGGATCAGGAAATAAAACCCGGTGCTGTTAACATTGTATGTGACATGCTTGTTGAAATGGATTATGAAAACAGTTTTTTTTCAACAGAAGAAGATAAATATAACGAAATAATAGCTGCTTTTGAAAGGAATTACGGCGGTTCAAAGTGGCTTAAATACCAGATGAACTGATGCCGTCTATTGAGAAAATCAAATTATTTCTATATAATACAGGCACTTTTTTTACAGGAATAAATTATGTTAGAGAAAATCCGTAATATAGGAATAATTGCGCACATAGACGCTGGAAAAACTACTACTACAGAAAGAATACTTTATTACTCAGGAAAAATTC
>JAZUKU010000239.1:0-10515 GCA_045643485.1 Treponema sp.
TTCACTTTTTTCAATATTTCTTATAGTCGTGCTTCTTCCGTTTACACAAGTATATGTTTTGCCGCCTGAAAGGATATGCTTCTTTACGTAATATGAATTTCCGCCGTCAGAAAAAACAGCCTGAGCTTCCCTGTCATAATCCATTTTTGTCTGCCAGTAGCGTATGTGGTAAACGCCTTCCGGAGTAATGTAGTAAGAAGTTATTTCGTTCTGCACAACCGGATTGCATATAGTTATCTGTCTGGAAGATGAATAGTCCTGCCAGTAACCGTAATTGTTTTCCTTTTCTTCAGTGTTTATTTTGAATGAAAGGTAAAGTTTATTGTCTATGACTGCAACAGGTATGTGGTAAATGTCGCGACCGTTATTGTATGAAACAGTCATGTCCCAAGCGCCGCTTGTTTCGTTTTCAGTAAGTGCTTCAAAACTGAGCGTTACCTTTACCGGTTCCTGTGTAGTCGTATTGTTTCTGTCGGGATTATTTATATTACCGCATGCAAAATCGTCGTACCACGTGTAGAATGTACGCATAACAAAATCAGGCTCTATCTGGTTTGTACCATTCTGCAATGATTCGTCAGTCTGCAAGGAAGTTCCGGTTGCCGGAAAATCATCATTCTGCGGATCCAGTGAATGTCCTTCAAAAACAATGTACCTGTCGCTGCCGTACCATATTCCCTTGAGCAGATCAGGAACTTCAGTTTTATAGATTACTGCTTCTTCCTGTTGAAAAGACTCCGGTTCGTCGTAAACACTTACGATTCCGCCGTTAACGGAAGGTATGCTGTCTGCGTAATTCTGTGCACACAATGCCGAAATTGAGATAATTGATACTGCTAAAAAAGAAAAGGACTTTTTCACCCTTTGTATGTCGGCAGAAAAGTCCATTGGATTTAGATAAATCTTGTTTACTTGCGTTCCTTGTCAGGACATACGCCAGTCTGAGGCTTGAATTCCTTTGTAGCCCATTTCTTACCGATAAAGTCTCTTGCGCTGTAGCGTATGATTTTGCGTTCCTCGAAAGCAGTCTTAATCATTTCGTCAACATCAAGCCTTTTGTACAAATCTTCTGCGTCTTCAACACTTGCCTTAAGAACAGGATGACGCGGGCTGAACAGGACACAGCAGTCTTCATACGGAAGGATTGAAATGTCGTAAGTTCCCATCCATTTTGCAGTATCAACAATATCCTGTTTGTCAGTACCAACAAGCGGACGGAGCACAGGATATTTTGAAAAGTGTTCGGTAACAGTCATGTTTTCAATTGTCTGGCTTGCAACCTGTCCAAGGCTTTCACCAGTAATGAGGCACTTTGCGTCAATGCGTTCTGCCAGCAGGTTTGCACATTTAATCATGCACACGCGGAGCATCATTGTTGACCATGCTTCAGGGCATTTTTCCTTAATCTTCATCTGAATGTCTGTAAACGAAACTACGTTAAGGTGAGTATCAAGTCCGAAGTTTCCGAGTATTTCTGCAAGGTCTTCTACTTTTTTCTGAGCTTCTTCTGATGTATACGGATATGAATGGAAATAAATGCATTCTGTTTTCATACCCCGTCCAAGCATTTTAAAACCGGCTACAGGACTGTCGAGACCTCCGCTTAAAAGAAGCAGTCCCTTACCGCTTACATTTACCGGTAAACCGCGGGCACATTTTCTCTGCACTGAATAAACAAAACAGCGGTCACGAACTTCAACATAAATTACAACTTCAGGATTGCGTACGTTTACTTCAAGAATCTGCTGATCATAAACGTCACCAGCTGCTTCTGCACAAATTTGGTATGAGTTAAGCGGAAAACTTTTGTCTTCACGGCGTGCTTCTACTTTAAATGACTTGTATCCGTTATCGCGTGCAGTTTTAGCAATTTCAGTAACTGCATTGCGAATTGAATCTATGTTCTTTTCTACAACCTGAACTTTTGCCCAGCCTGTAATTCCCATTAAGTGATCGAGAGCAAATTCAACTGCTTCACACGACTGCGGCGTACAGTCAACGTAAAGTCGTCCTGCCATGATGCGTACCTTAACGTCAACAGTTTCAAGCATTCCGCGAAGATTCTGTACCAATGTTTTTTCAAAGTACTTGAGGTTGCTGCCTTTAAGTGTAAGCTCACCTACTTTGCACAGATATGTTTCCGTAAATCTTTCGTCAATTTTGTATTCCATAAATTTTCCTTTACTGAAGCGGTAATTTAGTCTTTCTGAATACCGGCCGCTTTTCTTTTCCTATATTTTATTTGTATTGTATACAAGAAGCTTTACGATTTTAGAAGCATCCGTATCTATATCAAGAGTATCAAATCTTTTTACAAGATTCATATATTTTTCTTCATCAGAAAACAGTTCGTGTATCTTGCGGAATATGTCAGACGGATTGCGGATAAAGAATCCGACTTTATTCTGAACGACAAAGCGCATGTTGCCAAGTTCCTGATTGTGAATGTAGCTGCTTATTATCAAAGGTTTTCCGCTCGAAAGTATTTCCAGTATTGAAGAGGTACCTGCCTTTGAAACAACGAGGTCACTTAATTTTATAAGGCTGTCCATAAAATCAACAAAGCCGAATACATGCAGGTCAAGTTCCGGAAATGTTTTTTTGATAAGCTCAAGGTCTTTCTGAAGACGCTTGTTTCTTCCGCAGACAACAGCTACCGTAAATTCAGTTTTGTGAAGAATACAGTGGTTTATTATTTTGCGTGTACCGGGAAGCCCTTCTCCGCCGCCTGCAAGAAGAACGACTTTTTTGTTTTCGTCAAAACCGTATTTCCTGCGCAAAGATTTTTTTTCATCATCCGTTACTTTCTGCTTGAATCTCTTGTCTACAAGAAGGGGCACTTTTATTATTCTTGACGGAATGCAGTGCATTTTCTGTATTGCATAATTGCGTACGTCATCAGAGCCAACAAATTCACGGTATGAATACTTGTAGAACCATGCGTTGTGGCATGTAAACGGATCCGTATTGAAAACAGTCAGGTTTATGTTTATTCCTTTTTTCTTAAGCTTAAAGACAATGTTGCTTAAGCTTGGACTTAATCCAAAGTGGAATGAAACTATGTCTGTAATGCCGTTTTTGATTATTGTCTTTTCCAGATAGCGTCTTGTAGTAACTGCAATTCCAGTTTTTACAAGGGCAAGCATTGTCTGCGGCTGAGTAATGTCGTAAACAAGCGGATATGCTCCGTGAAGGTAATTGCATGAAAATGAATAGAATGTTTCGAACCAGAATTTGCTGAAGTAATTGTTGTCTGCAAAACCGTTTAAAAGGCGTACGTCGATTCCCGGACATTCTTCTTCCATTGCCTGCTTTAAAACACTGGCCTGAGCAATATGTCCGTTTCCAGAGTTAAGGTAAAAGAACATGAATTTTCTGTCTTTATAACTCTTTTCTTCAATCAATTTAATTCCTCTTGATTCCCTTTTATACGCCGTTTTTCTTGTCTAATAATATTCTATTCTTGAACTTGGAGCAAGTATTGTGTAAAATGAATGTATGACTGGTGGGGAAAAACAGGATATTTACAATCTTCTCAAAAAAGCTTCTTCCTGGGCATACGGATATACGCCTGCTTCTTTTGAAGAAAATGTTTCTTTTGCAGATGATATTGAAGTAAAACCGGAAGTTACAGCTTCTTCAGAACAGAATACAGTTTCCGCACCACAGACACAGCAGCAGGCACAGGTTCAATCTGTTCAGAAAAATGATTCTGTTTCACAACCAGCTGATGAATCTCAGACACAATCACTTCAGAAAAATATTTCAGTAAGCGCAAAACTTACTTCAATAAGCACAAAAATACTTACATGCAGAAACTGCGTACTCTGTCAGCAGAGAAAAAATGCAGTACCGGGAGAAGGTGTCGTAACGCCGGTTGTTATGGTAATTGGTGAAGGTCCTGGTGAAGATGAAGACATTCAGGGCAGACCGTTTGTTGGAAAAGCTGGACAGCTTCTAGACAAAATGCTTTATGCAATTGATCTGGACAGAACAGTAAACTGCTATATTGCAAACATTGTAAAATGCCGTCCTCCTCTAAACAGAACGCCAATGCCTGATGAAGCAGCTGCATGCCGCGGTTATCTTGAAGCACAGATTCATGCACTCAAGCCTGTAATGATTCTTGCAATGGGACGCACTTCTGTTCAGAATCTTCTTCAGACAACACAGGGCATAAATGCTTTGCGCGGAAAATTCTTTGACTATCATCTTGGCGGAAATGAAAGCAGTCCTGCAATTCCGCTTATGGCAACATATCATCCTAGTGCACTGTTACGAGACGAAACTTTAAAAAGACCGGCATGGGAAGACCTTAAAGTATTCCGTGCAAAACTTACAGAGCTTGTTCCTGATTACAACGTTTCCTTTAAGGAAAAATATCCGCAGAAAAACTAGCGTGGTGAAAAGATGGCCCGCTACTTCGACGTGGTACTCAATGTACCGATAAACCAGACATTCACTTACAGGGAAAATGACGTTTCAGCCTCTTTAAAAACTGAACAGTTGTTCGGCAGGCGTGTTGAGGTCCGCTTTGGAAACAGGAAGCTTACAGGCTTTATCACTGCAGTTTACGATTCTCTTCCTGCTACATGCAAAGTGTCAGAAGAAAAAATACGTCCCGTTGAAAAAATAGTAGATGACGAAAGCCTTTTGACAGAACAGCTGTTAGGAATTGCAAGATGGGTAAGCCGTTATTACATTGCTCCAATCGGTGAATGTGTTTCGACGATGATTCCTTCGGGAAGACGGGAAACAGAAACTCCTGGATTTTCATTTCAGGAAGATGAAGAAGCATTTGTTAAACGGGAATTAAGCGAAGAACAGAAAACTGCTGTTGACGGAATACTTGAAGGACTAACTAACGTTCGTAAGCAGGATAACGAAAGACTAACGAACGGTAGTCAAAAACTAACGTACGGTAGTCTAAAACTAACGTACGGTAGCCCAGAAAACTGTACCTTTTTAAGCCAAAGTGTACCCGAAAATGCAGAAAATCAACTTCTTGATGACAAACTAACTAACGGTCGTATGCAAAACAGCAGCAAACTAACGGACGGAAGTACACAACTAACGAACGGTCGTATGCTGCAAAACGACAGACTAACGAATGGTAGTCAAAATATACAGCCAATAAAACAGAATAATTTCCATTATTTATATGGCATGACAGGCTCCGGTAAAACAGAAGTATTCCTTACTGCAGCAGAAAAAGTACTTGATTCCGGCAAGGGTGTAATCTATCTTGTTCCCGAAATTGGACTTACTCCGCAGGTAGTTGAAGCCGTTATGAAACGTTTTGGAAATACAGCAGCCGTTCTTCATTCAGGATTAACTCCAAGCCAGAAGCTTAAGGAATGGAAGCGAATACTTCACCGTGAAGCGCGTGTTGTTGTCGGTGCGCGTTCAGCAGTTTTTGCTCCAGTTCCGGATTTAGGATTAATCATAATTGATGAAGAACACGACTCTTCCTACAAGTCAGGTTCTTCTCCACGATACCACGCACGTCAGGTTGCAATGTACCGCGCAGGTTCAGAAAAATGTCCGCTTGTAATGGGAAGCGCAACACCTTCCGTTGAAGCATATCATCTTATGCAGACAGGAGTTTTAAAAAAGCACACTCTTACTCAGAGACTTGCAGGCGGAAAGATGCCGGAGATTCGTGCAGTAAATTTGAGCATACCAGGAGCTGCTGACGGATGTATTTCAAATGATCTTTATAAGGAAATCAACAGTACTCTTTCTCAGAAGAAACAGGTAATTTTATTTTTAAACAGAAGGGGCTTTACTCATTTCTTCAGATGCAATTCTTGCGGTTACGAAATGAAATGCAAGAACTGTTCTGTTGCAATGACGTTTCATAAAAACGAAAAGAAGCTTCGCTGTCACTACTGCGGTTACAGTGCTACTCCACCACAGCAGTGTCCTGAATGCGGGTCACTCGACATCGGCTATTCAGGATTCGGTACTGAATTCATTGAAGCAGAAGTTAAGGCAAAATTTCCTAACGCACGCGTATTGAGAATTGATACGGATTCTTTGACACACAAAGGTGAGCTTCAGGAAAAAATTGATTCATTCAGAAACGGAGAATACGATATTCTTCTTGGAACACAGATGGTTGCAAAGGGACTTAACTTTCCAAAACTGCAGCTTGTTGGTGTTGTTCTTGCAGACACGGCACTTCATCTTCCTGACTTCCGCGCTTCAGAAAGATGCTTTTCTTTGATAACACAGGTTGCAGGCCGGGCAGGAAGATTTTTCCCAGACGGCAAGGTTCTTGTGCAGAGCTATTCCCCTGACCGAGAGCCGATTGATTTTGCAGTAAAAAACAAGACAGACGAATTTTACCGCAATGAACTTTCAATACGTGAGCTTCTTGGATTCCCGCCTTTCGTAAGACTGCTGCGTCTTGTGTTCCGCTCACAGAATAAAAATTCTACGGAACTTGCATGCAACGGAGCCTACAATATTTTAAAACACAGCTGCCCTTCTTCAGTACAGATACTTGGACCAGCTGAATGTCCTCTCGAAAAAATCAACAACAATTACAGAATGCAGCTTCTTCTGCGCGGACTGAATATTTCTGAAATGCAGAAAATGACATCTTCTTTTATCTGGGGATATAAGGCACCGAATGATGTTTACATTGAAGTCGATGTAGATCCTGTTTCGCTTTTATAGAAATTATTTTCAAAAGAAATTAAACGTGTCTTCTTATGCCGTCAAATTTTACTTCCCAAAGGAAAAGCCCGTCTGGTGGAGCTGTAACTCCTGCTTCACTTCTTTTGCAGCTCAATACCCTTCTCTTGAATTCTTCAGCACAGTCTTCGTCAGATGCGCCTTTCTTTTTCATTTCATATTCGAGCTGAATAAGTGTTCCGGTAATTGACCTTACCATTTTCCATAGGAATGCATTTGCTTCTATTTCGAACACAAGTATGTTTTCTTCGCCGTCAGAATCCTTTTCGTACCACCATGATGCTTTTTCGAGATAGCGTTTTGTTGAAACACTCATGTCACCGGCAGCAGCAAATGTTGCACAGTCCATTTCGCCCTTTAAGCATTTACACATTCTGTTAAGGCATTCTGCTGAAGGTTTCTGCGGAATGTACCATACGTAACGGCTGTCCCTTGCTTCAGGAAATTTTCCGCACTTAATGAAGTAATGGTAAACACGGCTTGTTGCTGAAAAGCGTGATGAAAAGTCATCCGGCATTTCCTTTGCAGAAGAAATCCTTATGTCTTTTGGAAGCAGTCCGTTCAATGCCCTTACGTAATTTTCTTCTGGAATATTGCTGAATGGACTTGTAAAGTTAACTGCCTGAGCCTTTGCGTGAACACCGCTGTCTGTTCTTCCGGAACCCTGTACTGCAATTTTTGTACGGAGCATTTTTTCGAGTGCAGTTTCAAGACATTCCTGTACAGTGCGGACACTGTTTCCCTTGTCAGAATGATCCTGACGCTGCCATCCGCAGAAGTCAGTGCCGTCGTATGAAAGAGTAAGTAAAATGTTTGGCATCAGTCGTCGCCGAATATGTTGTTTGAAGAAAGAATTGCCGTAAGCTTATCGTAAAGGTCACGTGCTACTTCAAGAAGAGGACCCGGCTTGTTCTTGCTTGATTTACCAAGACCGAAGATACGCGCAATGGAACGCTTTGATTCATCAAGTTTTTTAAGATGAACTTCTTCGTCATCCTTATTGCCGTATTTGTATTCAAGAAGACCGTTAAGGTAAATGACGCCGTCGTAACCGTAGTTTTTATCCATATCAGGACCAAAGTTACTTACAGGCTCAATTGATTCTATACGGCCTGTTTCGTTTATAAGTGTCTGCTGGTAGAAGAAAAGGGCCTTTCTGTAGAACTGTTCAGCAACATAATCATAATTGTGACCGGGACATATTCTGTGCAAGTCTTTGCAAAGCCATGCAAGCCTTAACGAAATCATGCCTCTCTTGAATGTAGGAGCATAACCTATGTCTACTTTGTCATATGTCAGAAGCGCAAGGAAATACATTGCACATCCGTCAAACAGTGTGCGTTCCCTCTTTAAGTCGTAATACGGGAATATGTTCTGTACGGCAGCCTTTCTTCTGTCTTCATCCTGAAGGATTCTGTCTAAGCTTTCACCGTCCTTGATGTCAGTAAAATCTTTCCAGAAAAATGCTGCATAACAGTTAGGGCATGCACCAATATCATAAATAAGCGGATAAACGCGTCCGAATTTTTTTGACGGTTCGAAATTACGGTGAAGTTCATCAGTAAGCTGACCAGCAATCATACGGCCACCACCCTGATGCATTACTTCCTGGTCAAATTCCTTCTTGCAGACAGGACACTTGCACTTTTCCTTTGCCCAGTAAGAAATTGCCGGTTTTTTATCTGCTGTTCCAGAAGTTTTTACGCTGTGTGCCATAATTCCTCCACTCTAATCCCTTTCTATAATCAAAAACGCAAGTGCATTCTCTTTTTCATGACTTATTGAAACATGTATCTTACAGTCATTACCATATTTTTCGGCAAGTATCTGTTCTGCATTACCGCAAAGCTTTACTTCAGGCTTACCGTCTTTGTTGTTTACAATATATACTTCAGTCAGGCTGAATTGCTTTATGCCTGTTCCCAAAGCTTTTCCAAAGGATTCCTTTACTGCAAACCGTGCTGCAAGTCTTTCTGCGGCCGACTGCAATTTATTTTCATCAGCTTCAAGCATTTCCTTTGGTTCAAGAAAGCTGATTTCTTCCTTATTGAAGTAACGTTCAATAAAATTTGTATCAGTACAGTGCTTTTTAAAACGTCCTACTTCTACTATATCACAACCTGTTCCGCAAATCATTGAATAATGCTTCCTTCCAGATGATTTCCTGTCTGTACGGCAGTTTCTTCCGGAACAGCAGTTTTTTCAGTAATAATTACCATTACAGTTTCAGGTTCCTGCTGCTGTAGTGTAACATAATACGGAACCCTTATGTTTACAGGAAGTTCATATTCTCCAGGTTCTGTAATTGAAGAACAGTCAACTGTTACTGAAATCTGTGTAAGCTTTATCTTTTCAAGGTTAAGCAGAGTTCCGTTGACAATAATCTGTGCCTTCTGAATTATTTCCTGAGCCTCGAGGTTTTCTGCAAGCTTTGTACAGTTTATTCCAAGTTCAACATATTGCTTTATGCTTTCTATTTCCATTATTTCAGCAGTTACCTTTATGCTTTCAACAGGTTCGACAGTAATAAGCCTGTTAAGGTTTCTTGGAACAGTTTCCTGTTCTGTTGTCTTTCTGCAGTCTGAAACATCAACTTTTTCAGTACTGATTGAATTTATTGATTCAACCATTTTTCTTGGACCGGAAATCATAATAAGCGGTGGATCAGACGTTATGCTCTTTACTTCATAACCGTATCCGCATTCACCAATAATTACAGGCTCTACAGGTACGTATTTTTCAAGTCTCTGCTGAACATCTATTTTTATTTTGTCCGGCTTTACGTTTATTTCAAGAGGATCAAGCAAGGAAAGCCTTTGTGAAGGTTTTACAATAACTGGTACATTCATTTCACCTTCTTTTGTTACACTTGTAATGTCAAGATAAGCCTGAAGGTCAGATTCCAATATTGCAGAAAGCTCTTCACTTTTTCCGCGTACCGTAACCTTTACTATATGATTGTTCAGTTCTGAAGGAATCATGATTCCGTATGAATGAATGTCTACAGGAATTGAAAATGTCTTTGTATCAAGAATTGAAAACTGATGCAGTAAATAGACAATTATTGCGACAACAAGGCACATTACCTTTATGCCCCATTTGTCAAATATCTTTTCACGGAATTTATTTGTGTTCATCAATCGTATCCTCAATAATCTGTGCGTCAGGGGTTATTTCAAGCTGACTTTCAAGAATGTGAGTAAGCTGTTCCATCGTAAGGTCGTAGTGAAGTTTTGAATCGTAAGCAAGACTTATTGCTCCGGATTCTTCACTTACAACAAGAATAATACTGTCGCTTACTTCGCTTAAACCCAATGCAGCCCTGTGTCTTGTACCGAATGTCTTTTTGATATCATACTGTTCACTTACAGGAAGGAAACATCCGGCAGCAAGAAGTTTGCCGCCCTGAATAAAACATGCACCGTCGTGCAAAGGTGTGTCATGTCCAAATATAGTTACAAGAAGACTTGAAGAAAGATCAGCGTTAAGTATTGTTCCTGTATCCATAATGTCATCAAGTTTTGTATGCCTTAAGAAAACTGCAAGCATACCGCGCCTCTGTTTGGAAAGCATTTCTGCTGCAATCAAAACAGAATCTACATAAGTATGCTTTGAACGGTTACCAAAGGCAAACCATTCTGTCTGGGCAAGCTTAAAAAAGATTTTTCTAAGCTCAGGCTGGAATACGATTGCGAAACTGACTAAAAGTCCCGGAGCAATGATATTCATGATCCAGAGAAGAGTATCAAGCTTAAGGATAAAGGCAACACCGTAAATAAGGGCAACAATAATGAGAGCCTTTAAAATCTGAAC
>JAZUKU010000240.1:0-2625 GCA_045643485.1 Treponema sp.
ATGTGAATGTTATGTCATTCTGTCCGCAAGGTAATCCGGTTTCGTCTATGAGTATCTTTCCGTATATTACTGAAGCTTCCTTCTGTTCGTTGTTCAGCATGTACTTTACCTTGCTTACAAGGCTGCCTGCATTCATTTCAAGGCTTATGTTTCCGCTTCCTTCCGTAAGGTATGTCATTTCTATGAGTCCGCTGTATCTGCCGTTTGCGGCTACTGTTACTGTTTCCGTTCCTTTAAGGATTACGCTGTTCTGTGAATCAAGAGCTTCTGCAGTTACTGTCCATGTTCCAGGTGTAAGCGGTAACTGGAATTCATTTTGTGTTCCCGTTATGCTTTGAGTTACAGGTGCTGCATTATTGATTCCGTCTGTTGCGTTAAGCCTGTATGTGTATGATGGAATTACCGGTTTTGCATTAAGTCCGCTGTCGCCAGGAAGTTCTGCCGTTACTGTTACTGAATTGAGTTTTATTGCTGCCTTTGTATTGTCTTCTGCATTTACGCCTATGAAGTAGCCCGCATTTTCAAGGATGAATCTTTCTGCAAGGGCTTCCGTTATCTGATGTCCGTTTGCATCTTTGATTACAACTGTATTGTGTGCAGGATTTTCGTGGATTACGCTTGCAATTGTTTCAGTGCCTGACGTTATGCCGTCTACGCTTATTACGGCTCCGTCTGCAAGGTGTACCGTTCCAAGAAGGATGTTTCCGTTGAGCGTAAGGCTTGTGCCTGTTCCTGCATTTATCGTTCCGCTAAGCCTGAATGCGCTTTCCGACGTAAGGATTATGCCTGTGTTTCCAAGGTCTACTGTGTCTGTGCTGCTTCCTGCATTGCTCATTACGTGTACTGTATACGGTGATGCAAGTGAATCGCCAAGGTATGTAATCCTCTTTACTGCTTCTGCAAGTGTTGCAAGAGGACTTTCTTCCTTACCGGTGTTGCCGTTGCTTCCGCTGCTGCTTATGTAGTACTCGTGGTTTACTTCATTAAGAATATTCTGTTTTGTAAGCTCAAACTTATTATCCTGTTTTACATAAGAAGATTCATTCTGAGTAAATATCCAGCTGTCTGTAGTAAGGTTCGGACGTACATCAACAGATTCATTTACAGTACAAAGAAGAATGTCCTGTGTTTCCTGCATACCGTAGAATGTAAATACATAAGGATATGTTCCGCATGCAGTTTCGCCGACATTTACCGTTATCTTTCCGTTCTGGGCAACAGCTGTTCCTTCCTGTGAATTAACTTTGTAAACGACTTTATTTACAATCGGATCAACATTCATAGTCAATGAAATATTTCCGCTGCCCTGTGTAAGATAATTGAGAGGAACTGTAAGGCTGTAACGACCGTTTTCTTCTACAGTTACAGATTCACTTCCCTTAAGTATTTCTTTTGTTCCGTCAAATGCAGTTGCAGAAACAGTCCATGTTCCAGGAGTCAGTTCAAGCATAAAGCTGCTGTCAGTTCCTTCAACAGGCTGAGTTACTGGACCAACAGTATCGTTTCCATTTACAGCAGTTAAACTGAATGTAATGTTCTGAGGCAATGACGGTTCGGCATCAATATTTTCTTTGCGTATAGGATTTACATTTACGATTACTGCATTGCGCTTTATTACACCAAAGCCGTTATTTGTTCCAATGTAATAGCCCGGGGTTGTAAGATAGAAGCGGTCTGCAGTTTCTTCCGTAATTCCTTCAATATCTTCTGTTTCAATTATTACTGTATCCGGTTCAAGCGTTCCCTGGTACTCAACGTAAGAAATAACGCCTGTGTCTCCGTCAATATCAATCAAATTAATAAATGCATCCTGTTTAAGTGTAATTCTGTCCAGAATAATCTTTTTGGAAAGAATCAGCCCTGCACTGTTTTCAACAATTATGTTTCCGTTAACTTTACAAGACGCATCTGAAAGAAGAGTTACATCCATATCCTGCAAAATTAAATCTTCTTCAAGACTAACATCTTTAAGTACATTAATTGCTACATCGTTAAATCCTGAAATCTTTGCCTTTTCTATTGCTTCTTCAATTGAAGTATATGGAGCAAATTTACTTCCGTCAGATTCATTTCCATTAAACAACGGATCAACATATACAATACCCTTAACTGTAAAATAATTCGTAAGGGTTTCTGAATCTACGTATCCAGGCATATGAGCCCAGATTCTGTAATACCAGTTACCGGAACCAATAGCTACAGTTACTGAATCAGTTCCACTGCCCTGTTTGTAAAGAGTTCCGTCTGTTTCATATATTTCGTAGTAAACTGTTGTACCTTTTTCAACATCATTTTCATTTTTTGTCTTTCCAGGTGCTTCAAATTGCAAGTAGCTGTAACCGTCTTCTTCTGCCTGAACTGTTTCTTCGCCTACGTTTGAAGTTACCGGCTTTAACTGTTCGGATCTGTCTGATACAAGAGATACTGTTTCCAGTCCCCTCTTATCACGCAGTGTTACCTTAAACGGATATTCTTCTGTCGTTAAGCCAATTCCTGTTTTGTAGAAAACAGCACGAGGCTCTGTGTAACCGATGAATGTTGCTGCATTGGAAGCAGCGTCAAGTGTATTACCATATTCCAGAGAGGCAGTAAATGAGCTGTATGCAGTAAAGTCAATTCCTTCTG